>NZ_JAPZSZ010000200.1:0-6420 GCF_027532095.1 Microcystis sp. LE19-195.1E | reverse complement strand
TTAAAGCAGCTCTAAAGAGTTTTGAGTTAAAAGTTAAACTTCAAGTTTTCATTCAGGACAAATGTACTGATTAACTAATTTTTTGGGGAAAATTAGTTAACCCATCATTATAACATATAATTAATTTGCAAGAGTTCTATTAAAATTTTCATGGCATATATTCCTCAAATTCTTCGATGGGATCATCAAAATTGTCAAGCATTTTAACGATGCCTTTTGCGCTTCCATATTGGGGATGTTTAACAGTAGTAGGAAGAGAAATGAGTTGAAAGTCTTGACCCTCATGATTCTGGATAATAACTTGTTCACCTTTTGAGGCAGCTTTAAGGAGGTCAGGTAGTTGACTTTGGGCTTCGTTTAAAGTTAGTTTTATCATAGCTTTGTTCAGTTAAATATTAATTTTTGAGATAATAATTTACCTTAATTATTCTCTAACGTAGCCTGAATTTGCCCTAACAGTTTTTCACAATATTTAAACAAGGGAATCCCCAATTCTTGGCATAATTCAAGTGCTTGTTGGCAATGGCTGAGGGCAAGTTCAGGGCGATTAGTTTGGTGGGCGATTTCGGCGAGGACTTTTAAACTACGGGCGGTTAATTCTTTAAACTTAATCTTTTGAGAAATAACTAAGGATGCTTGAATTTTGCTTTCTGCCTCGCTGTAGTTTTCTAGTTTTCTCAACGCTTCTCCTGTGTTGTGTAGAGAAATTGCTACCCCTTGCCGAAAGCCGATTTCTTCACTGATGTCGTGATGTTGCTGGAGATAGGCGATCGCTTTTTGATACTGCCCTAGGTCATTATAACAATTGCCTAAATTTCCGAGAGAAATTGCCCCCCCTTGCCGATCGCCGATTTTTTCACTGATGTCGTGACATTGCTGGTAGAGGGCGATCGCTTTTTCATACTGTCCTAGGTCATAATAACAATTGCCTAAACCACATAGAGAATTTGCCACCCCTCGCCGATAGCCGATTTCTTCACTGATGTCGTGATATTGCTGGTAATGGGCGATCGCTTTTTCATACTGTCCCAGGTTATCATAACAATTGCCTAAACCACATAGAGAAATTGCCACCCCTTGCTGATAGCCGATTTCTTCACTGATGTCGTGATATTGCTGGTAATGGGCGATCGCTTTTTCATACTGCCCCAAGGACTTATAACAATTGCCTAAACCACATAGAGAATTTGCCACCCCTCGCCGATAGCCGATTTCTTCACTGATGTCGTGATATTGCTGGTAGAGGGCGATCGCTTTTTCATACTGTCCCAGGTTATCATAACAATTGCCTAAACCACATAGAGAAATTGCCACCCCTTGCTGATAGCCGATTTCTTTACTGATGTCGTGACATTGCTGGTGATAGGCGATCGCTTTTTCATACTGCCCCAAGGAATCATAGCAAAGGCCTAGACGGTTTAACGAGTTACGATAACAATCTTGTTCCCGTTGACTCCCTGCAATAATTTCCTCATACAATTCGGCTCGCTTGCGATAAAATCCTTGTAAATCTAAAAATTCCTCAACCGATTTATTTTTCTCTTCTCCGCCTCTTTCCTCATTCAAAATATCGTAAGCTAACTGCCATTCTCCCAATTCCCCTGCATGGTGAAACGCCTCTAAATATTCCTTCAAATCTTCCAAGGATTCCCAGGGAGGGACAGGTAAATGAGCTAAATAACAATCTAAGGCTAATTTATGGGCGGATCGCAATATTTCAGGATTTGCTTGATCTTGTACCACCATGGAAATTAAAGGCAAAAACTGAAACTGTCGCGGTTTTACATTGTATTCGGGGGGAAATTCTTGTAATAAGGATAAACGAGCTAAATAGCGTAAATCTTCCTCAGTTATTGCTGGAATTAACCCCTGCGCTAACCCTAAATCAAAACTCTCGCGCAATACCGATAACCGCGTTAAACTCTCCCTAAACTCTTTCGATAATCGCGCTAAACTGGCGGTAATCACTTCTCTGACACAGGTTTCCGTGTCGCGGTGATAACCCTCCACATCAAACATATTTAAGCCCAAATTTTGCGACTCGGTGACAGAAACCCCTTCTCCAAATTCATCACTCATCCAACTACAAACCAGTTGCATTAAGAGAGGATGTCGTCCCATCTTGTGGACAAATTCGGCTAATTCTTGATTAGTTCCTGTCAAACCGTAATTCACCCTCACCAACTCGATTGCGTCCGCTTCTGCTAATCCCCCCAGGCGCAACCAATGACAACGCCGCGTTAAATTGGCTACAAAACTCGGCTGTTCCCGACTGGTAATCAGGATTTTACTCTGGTTTCCCGACCCCAACCAACGGATCAAAAATTGCCTATAAACTGAATCTCCCGCCGTCTGAACTACTGTTTCTAAGTTGTCAAGAATCAACAGACAAGGTGAGGTAATCAGTCCCCGTATCATCTGCTGAATTAACGTCTCATCGTTCCATTTTTCATCGTAGGGTTGCTCCAAATTTTCTAATAACCAGCGTCCAAATTGCGCTACTGAATAACGCTCCCTAAAACTAACCCATAACACCCGCCAATGAGGGTTTAACTTCTCTTTGAACTTCACCGCTAAAGCCGATTTCCCATAGCCTCCTGCGGCGGTTATCCCGATTAAGCGTACTTTGTCATTGCTGAGGGCGGTTTGTAGTTCCTTGATTTCATCCTGTCGTCCCTGCCATTCATCTACTGGCGGAGGTGGGGCTAACTTTGTCTGTTCCCTACCAGACGACTCCAGCTAATGCTCTTTGTTATTGTCACTGGGATAGTAATGGTTATGGTTTCCCCCCAAAAATTTAGCTTCAACATTTTTGTTGAATTGATAACCCTGGGATTGATCCTTGTTAATTTGAGTATTGCGAATCTGTTTTTCCGTTGCGGCAAACTTAGCGGCTAATTCCTGGTTACTGCTCATCAACGCCCGCATTTCCGTTAATAATTCTGTAACTTCCGAATCAGCTAATACAGGTTCCAAGTCAATGACGGCTTGCTCAACTTCAGGTGCTTTGCCTGCGGTTAATAACTTTAAGGTTGGCGAGGTAGGAAATTTGCGTTGCAGTGTCGCCAACAAGGAATCGTTAAGATTTTCCCCAGTCTTGCCTAAAAAACCTGTGGCAATAGCAGCACCAGCCAAGGGAGCAATATTCGTGGCCCAAGTTATCAAAGTCACTAAGAGTGGTTCCATCAACAAAAACCTCTTGATTTTTTTCTAATGATACAGTTTTTCCCAAAAAAGAATAACGTTTGCTTAAACCGCCGTATCAATGAATCGGTGATCGCATTTATTTGATTGTTCTCGATTCCCAAGGAATAACTAATTTTAATACGCCCATTGTTAGTTAAGCAAAACCCACAGGCTGAAACTGAACATCGTTGATAATCTTAACCGTTTCTCCTGATTGCTTCATCACAAATAAACCGCGCCGATAAGCATAACTATCTATCCCCTGATCGATTTCAATCCCCGCTACTGCACCATAAACCTGAAAGTCTCGAAATTGGGGAAAGGCTAACTTAAATCGCTGTAATCGATCAAGAAAGTCATCTACATCATCCTTCGAGAGTCGAGATTTACACTCCACCGCCACTAACTCACTCCCATTCACCGCCAGAATATCAATTTCCATCGCTGCCCCGGGACGTTTACTTTTTAAACGACTCATGGTTTGGGTGACATCAATCCCCCGTTCTTGAAATAACTGCACAACCGCCGGCTCTACCATTTCTTCTATAAAAAGACGCAAAGGGGTAGTTAAGTTATTGACGGCTTCGGTGGTGGCTCGTACCAGCTTTTTCAATTCTTCCATCGTGCGATCGGCTTCAGCCCGGCGGCGATCAGCCTCAGCATTTCGTTGTTCAGCCTCGGCATTGCGGCGTTCGGCTTCAACATTGCGGCGCTCGGCTTCTTTTTGGAACTCGGCAAATTGAGCCTCGGTTCTTTCAAACAGTTTGTAAATATTGGCGATCGTAATAGCTTCTGACATGGCGTGTTCTTGTCCATTTGAGCAAAGCCGATCCCATTCTAGCAACTCGGCCGAATGTGCCAGTTTATCGGGAATTTAGCCCCGATATTAATAAACCGATCGCTTCTGATCTAGATTCCCGTTTAATGGCTTTATGTGATAAATTTCTGGCACTGTTTGAAGCCTATCACGTTCCGATCTATTTACAACTGGCTTTATAAGTAATGGCGGGAAGCGGATTTGAACCACTGACCTTCGGGTTATGAGCCCGACGAGCTACCAGACTGCTCTATCCCGCGTTGCTTTATTTAGTATAGAACTAAATCTCGGTAAATGCCAAGGAGTTTGTAATATTCCTTTACATTTACCGTCCGACCAGAGGTTAATACTTACGTTCCACGGGGGTGAAATCCTGAATTACCACGGGCATATAGTCGATATCGATGCCGGAGGGGGAATAGTAGGCGAGGGTATGCTGAAGGAAATTTTGGTCATCCCGTTGGGGAAAATCCTCGCGGGAATGGGCCCCTCGGCTTTCTTGACGATTGAGGGCAGAGGTGAGGATAATTTCCCCCACCACCATGAGACTTTGTAATTCCCAGGCCTCGATTAGTTCCGTATTCCAGCAATCCCCCCTATCATCGAGGTAAATCTGCTCGTATTGGCGCTTTAATTCGCCGATTTGTTTAATTCCCTCGCGCATGGTCGCTTCGGTGCGAAAAACGCCGCAATGTTGGGTCATACAGTCTTGGAATTGCTGACGTAGTTGACCGATGCGAATCGTGCCTTTTTTGGTCAATAAAGCGGTGATTTCCTCTTTGGCATCCTGAAGGTAAATATCGGGATTAAAGACGGGAAAAGCGCGTTTTTCGACGTATTTAGCGATCGATTTGCCGGTTCTTCTCCCATAGACCACACATTCTAACAGGGAATTACTGCCCAAACGATTGGCCCCGTGGACAGAGACACAGGAACATTCCCCGGCGGAGAAAAAGCCTTCGGTGAGGGTATCGGCACTTAAGCGAACGCGACCATCGGTATTAACGGGAATGCCGCCCATACAATAGTGAACTGTAGGACGGACGGGCATCGGTTCCTCTACCGCATCGACACCGACGAGACGGTGGGCCTCCTCCCAACAGAAGGGAATGCGACTCATAATTTTTTCCCGGCCTAAATGGCGTAAATCCAGATAGACAAAGGGACCCCCGGCGCTACCGTCCAGATTTACCCCCCGGCCGGCGCGAATTTCTAGGGTAATGGCCCGGGAAGTGATGTCCCGGGGGGCTAATTCCATGCGCGAGGGGGCGTAGTCTTCCATAAAACGACGACCTTCGCTATTGATTAAATAAGCACCTTCACCCCGGACCGCTTCCGAGATTAAAACACCGACGGGATAGAGTCCAGTGGGGTGAAATTGGACAAATTCCATGTCTTCTAGGGGAATACCCGCTTTGGCCGATAATGCTAAACCGTCCCCCGTACAGGCGAAATCGTTGGAGGTGGTGTTATAAACGCGACCATAGCCCCCCGTCCCGAACATAATTGCTTTTGCCCGAAGGATTTCTAACTGTCCGGTGGCGATTTGGTACATTACTACCCCTTTAGCCGTACCTTCTTCGAGGATAAGACGCAAAACGTACCATTCATCGTAGATTTTTACCTGATTACGGCCTAAATTGCTGACTAATTCGTGCAGCATGGCGTGACCGGTTTTATCGGCGGCGTAACAGGCACGGTTATGGCTGTGACCGCCAAAGGCTCTTTGGGCAATGCGTCCATCTTCGAGACGGGAGAATAACACGCCTAGATGTTCCAATTCGATGATAACTTCGGGGGCTTCTTGGGTGAGGAT
Organism: Microcystis sp. LE19-195.1E; assembly: GCF_027532095.1. Taxonomy (NCBI): domain Bacteria; kingdom Bacillati; phylum Cyanobacteriota; class Cyanophyceae; order Chroococcales; family Microcystaceae; genus Microcystis; species Microcystis sp. LE19-195.1E. The sequence goes on along the minus strand of NZ_JAPZSZ010000200.1, from coordinate 601 downwards.
ATCCACCGCATCCTGGTCAGCCAGAAAATCGGAACCTTTGACGGTATCGTAGGCGTGGGCCTTGGGATTATCTTTGGGGTCAACGTTTTGCAGAGCGGCGGCGATACCTCCCTGGGCGGCGACGGAGTGGGAACGAATTGGGTGGGTTTTGGCAACGACAGCAACATCGATAGTCGGGTTGAGGCGTTTGATTTCTAAGGCGGCGCGGCATCCTGCTAACCCACCGCCCACTATAACGACATCGTGTTCTTTCATGGCTGATTTTTCTACGGGCTTCTGTTTCTATGGTGGGGTTAGAATTGCTCGGAAGTCAGTTTTGTAACCGAGACTTTATATTTCAGGAGTCAGGAGATAGGAGACAGGAGACAGGAGACAGGAGACAGGAGACAGGAGACAGGAGATAGGAGATAGGAGACAGGAGACAGGAGACAGGAGACAGGAGACAGGAGACAGGAGATAGGAGATAAGCTAAAACGCACTTAAACCACCTAAAATAGAAATAGTAATTTTAGAAAAATCCTACTTATGCCAGCCAAAGATTTCCTAGACTTAGAAGAAAAGAAAAACTTACAAAAAGCTCTTAAAGAAGAAGAAAGAGCAG
>NZ_JAPZSZ010000230.1:0-9595 GCF_027532095.1 Microcystis sp. LE19-195.1E | reverse complement strand
GATATTAAGAAAACTGAAGGCGAGAACTTACAAAGACTTAATAGAAGGGATTGAATTAGCTATGTTAGAAGTTACTCAAAAAGATATTCGCAATTGGTTTACTCACTGTTGCTACTGTACCTCATGAGTCAGAGAATTGCTGTATTCTCCCCATCTCCCCCCGCAACGCGCACGAAGTGGTCTCCCCACCTCCCCACCTCCCCACCTCCCCCTCTCAGCATCTCCCCACACCAGATGTAAGGAACCCCAGAAGGAGGATTAAGGTCAACTGGGAACATTGATTTCAAAAAATCGGTGATCATGTTATCCTCTGATTGTGTTGTGTGAGGAAAGGAATCGGCCATGGTAGCTTCTCTATCTTATCAAAATGGGCAAAAAGCTCGATCGCATCCCCTGTTATCCTTAAGGGGTTTAATCGAATTACCGCCATCCCCCCTGTTTGGCACGGACGGAATTCGCGGCCAAGTGGGAGAATTATTAACTGCCCCCCTAGCGCTACAAATCGGATTTTGGGCGGGACAGGTATTAAAAAATCAGGCTGGTGTCACCAAACCGATAATTATCGGTCAAGATTCCCGTAATTCCAGTGATATGTTAGCCAATGCTATCACTGCGGGTTTAACTTGGGCGGGAATAGAAGTCTGGCAACTGGGATTATGTCCCACTCCCTGCGTCGCCTATTTAACCAGAGAAAGCGAAGCGATGGGGGGGATCATGATTTCTGCCAGTCATAATCCTCCCGAAGATAACGGCATTAAATTTTTTGACAGCAGCGGTTTAAAATTATCCGGCACTTTAGCCGCACAGATAGAAGCGGGTTTAAGAGGCAATTTAGAATTAGCGGATAACTCAGTAAATTGGGGAAAAGCGACTTTTTGTCCCGAATTAATCCAAAAATACTATCAAGCTGTGATTGCTTCCGTCGGGACGGATATTAACCTATCGGGATTAAAAATAGTTTTAGATCTAGCTTGGGGGGCAGCCGTTAACCTAGCACCTTTAGTATTCCAAACCTTGGGGGCGGAAGTTATCTGCCTACACGATCGAGCCGACGGCGATCGCATTAACGTTAATTGTGGTTCTACCCATTTAGAAAGCTTACAGGCGGCGGTGATTAATCAGCAAGCGGATTTAGGGTTTGCCTTCGATGGCGATGCCGATCGAGTCCTGGCCGTGGATAGTCAAGGTAGAGTAGTAGATGGCGATTATATCCTCTATTTTTGGGGTCGTTCCCTCTTAGAAGCCGGACAGCTACCCGATGGGTTATTAGTAGCCACGGTGATGGCTAATTTAGGTTTTGAACGCGCTTGGCAAAAACTGGGGGGTCAATTCTTGCGGACTGCCGTGGGCGATCAGCACGTTCAGGCGCAAATGTGGGAAACTGGAGCCATGCTAGGGGGTGAACAATCCGGTCATATCCTCTGCCATCATTACGGGGTTTCTGGGGATGGAATGCAAACCGCCCTACATTTAGCGGCTTTAGTGCAGAAATCGGCGGTTTCCTTGGCTAACTTAGTCGATCATAGCTTTGTCACCTATCCGCAGATTTTACGCAATGTGCGGGTGGAAGATAGAGAAGTGCGACGTAATTGGCAGCAATGTGAACCTTTGCGGCGAGAAATCCGCAAAGCTGAGACAGCTATGGCAGAAAAAGGCAGAATTTTGGTGCGCGCTTCCGGGACAGAACCCTTAATTCGGGTGATGGTGGAAGCAGAAACCCTAGAATTAGCCAATTTTTGGACAGAAAGGCTAGTGGAAGCGGTGCGAAGCTATCTTTTGTAGTCGATCGAGGGGGACAGGGATTATAATGCCCTTAGCCTAGCCTAGCAAGGGATAATTATGACCGGACTAAGTATCGATCGCCAGAAAAAAAAGCATAAACAGGGCCAAACAAAAGCTGATAGTCCCCCGCTTAACATCAAAGAGAAACTTGCCCTCAAAAAAGAAGAAAGGCAAAAGAAACAAAAGTTAACGGGGTTAATTGTTTTTGCTATTTGTGTAGCAATTTTGCTCGGATTACCCCTCAGCTTATTATTTGATGCCAAGATAGGAGCGGCAGTAAGTTTACTCTTGATTTTAGTAGTTTTCTCCTTTAGCTATCCTCGCACGGCTCTTTGGGCATTTATTATCTATGTCCCCTTCACTGGTACTATCGTGTATTGGTTGGGAGGTAGTCCCATCCTGCAGATCAGTAAAGATATCTTTTATCTACCCGCTTTAATCGCCTTAGTTTTAGAATGTCGAAAAAAGCAATTACCGATTATTGTCCCCAAACAATTAGGTACAACCCTATTATTAATCTTTGTTTTCTGTGTAGTTTGTCTATTAGCCGTCAATTTGCAGAGACAATTTCTGCCTACTTGTGATTCCGTGGCTGGGATGAGTATCTTTAGGGATGGTCGTTTGCGCGGAGTTCCCTGTCGGGAAAGTGAGACTTTTCTGCAAGGACTATTAGGATTTAAAGTTTTGCTAGGTTATGTCCCCTTAATCTTCTGCACTTATTACTTAATCAAAGACAAACCCACCCTATTATTTTTTGGTCGTCTTTTAGTGACTTTAGTGATTATTTGTTGTGTCCTAGGACTAATGCAATACTGGATGCTGAAAACCGGTCGTTGTGTAGGAACTAGAGGCTACGTGGCTGATGCACTATTCAAAGCCCACTTAGATGCAAGGTGTTTGATCGGTGGGGCATTAGTGTATAGTCCGGAAGTGAATATGATCCGTTTACCCGGTACCTTTGTTTCTCCCTGGCACTGGGCTTGGTTTTTGGTCTCTAGTGCCGTAATTTGTTATGCCAGTGCCTTTAGTGAAACTTCCCAAAAATGGCGACTAGCAGCCCTAGTGGGTTTAACCCTAGTTTTTATTAATGCAGTGATCTCTGGGCAAAGATTAGCTTTCTTTGCTGTACCGATGATTATTGGTCTGATGACGATTCTTACAGGACAAATCGCTAACTTAAAACGATTTTTGCCGATCATTTTTGCCGCCACTTTACTTCTAGCTATCGGTTTTTCTTTCCTTAACCCCGATTTTGTCCAACAACGCTACGATAGCGCCGTCAGCCGTTGGCAACAGAGTCCCCCCACCGCTTTTCTTCAAGAACAGTTGGATTTTGCTATCCGTAATCAGGGCGGTATTTTAGGTCGTGGACTTGGTGTGGCCACAGCTTCTGCTAGGGTTTTCGGTGATATTTCCTTTGTGGAAACCTATCACACTAAAGTTTTATTCGAGTTGGGATACATTGGTTTTACCTTGTACATGATATTCATGACCCATCTAGTTTATCTGGCCTTCCGCACCTATCGTTCCCTCAAAGATCCGACTCTGCGAGGTTTTGCCGGTAGTTATTGGGTTTTGCTGCTCTTTGTTGCCTATCTTCCCTATTGGTATGCCCTCGATACGGACCCTGTCGGCGTTTATTACTGGATATTTGCGGGCGTAATTTTTAGATTACCCGTGATCGAAAAACAGGAAAAAGAAGCCAAAATCCTGGCGGGGGAAACCACCACAAAATCCTCCAAAAAGAGCTTAAATTTTAAACGCAAGGGTATTTCTTTAGCTTGAAATATGGGTGCTGGGTTTTAGGGTGTTGGGGTTTTAGGGTTTTAGTGGAAATTCCCCCACTCCCCCACTCCCCCACTCCCCCATTCCCCCATTTCCCCACTCCCCCACTTCCCCACTCCCCCACTTCCCCACTCCCCCACTCCCCCATTCCCTGCTATGAATTTTCCCTCGATTTCTGTCATCATACCCACCTATCGACGCGAAGAGCCTCTTAAAGATACTCTCGATGACCTACTCAAACAAGATTATCCCGATTTTGAGGTATTAGTTATCGACCAGACCGCTACCCACAGCCCCGCCATACAATCCTATCTGGAAAATCTGGCTAATCAGCACAAAATTAGCTGGTATCGGCTGGATTGGGCGAGTTTACCCGGTGCGAGAAATTATGGAGTCCGTCGCGCCCAAGGCGATATCGTTCTTTTTATCGATGATGATGTGCGGCTACCGGATAATTATCTCAAAGCACATAGTGAGAATTTTGTCAAGAACCCTGAGATAGGTGTAGTGGCCGGTCGGGTATTCGATCGCATGAAATTGGGTGACTCCCAAAAAATGGTGACAGATACCAGCAAACCCTACGAAATCGACTTTTTACCCCCCCAAGCCATGGATCCGGGCATTGCTTGGTATTACATCGATCTTGTCCACACCACTAAACCCCAGCAGGTAATCTCGGCCCGGGGCTGTAATATGTCTTTCCGGAAGGATATATTTACGAAATACGGCATTTGGTTCGATGAACGCTTTCGTGGCAGTGCCGTGCGCGAGGAATCGGATTTTTGCTTAAGATTACGCCGGACTCCCTATCATGTCTGGTACGATCCCACCGCTTATCTGGTTCATTTAGGGGAAGAAACCGGCGGCTGTCATGATATTAGCACTCGTTCTTTGAGTTATCAGACGACTTTTTATCATAATCACTTTCTGATGGCTCTGAAAAATCTCACTCCCGCTCAACAATTGCGACTCTATGCTAAATTATTTGATTGTCACGTTCTTGGCAATCCTCCCTGTAATAAAGGTGGTTCCCCGATTAAAATCCTCTCTAGGGGAATTTTTTATAGTTTAGGTTTTCTGGATGCTCTAAAAACTCAAGTAAAGTCCCTCTGGAATGATGGCCAAATTTATACAAAACTAGATAATCTATGAAAATTTTAGTCGCTAGTCATACATATATAGTTGATCTCAACTGTGAGAAACTGCGCGCCCTGACAAGATTAAATCCCAATATTGAAGTTACTATTGTTGTTCCCCAACGTTGGCAACCGGGAGGAGTCCAAAATAAAATCATTGAAAGTCAACCGAAAATAGCCGACAATTTCCGAGTCATTCCTATCTCTAATTTTAGCCAGAATAACCAAGCTTTATTAACTTTTGGCACTGATATAATTTCTTTATTGCAAAAATTCAGACCCGATATTATTCAAGTGGAACAGGGTTCTAAATCTCTCGCTTATGGTCAATTTATTACTCTGAATCGTCTCTTAAATCTCCAGGCTAAAAATGTATTTTTTACCTGGTGGAATCTTCCCTATACTCCTAAATTTCCCATCTCTTGGTTAGAAGCTTATAACCTGAAAAATACCGATGGTTTAATCGCCGGTAATCAGGACGGGGTAGATGTTTTAAAAGAACGGGGTTACAGGGGTAAATACACCGTTTTACCGCAATTAGGAGTGGATGAAGTCCTTTTTTCCCACGGCAAGCAACCCGATTTAGCCCGCTCTTTAGGCATTGAAAACGATGAATTCGTGATTGGTTTTATCGGTCGTTTTGTGGAAGAGAAAGGCATTCTAACGCTGATTAAAGCTTTAGCTACATTAACAGGTAAGTGGAAATTATTACTGTTAGGTCGGGGAATCCTGAAAGATAAAATAGTCAGCGAAGCTACAGCCGCAGGAATAAGCGATCGCTTGATGATAGTGGAAAGTGTTCCCCACGATCAAGTAGTTAATTATATTAACCTGATGAACACTTTAGTTTTGCCTTCAGAAATCACCTATCAGGTCAAAACCTTAACGGCCGTCGGTTGGAAAGAACAATTCGGTCATGTCTTAATTGAAGCTATGGCCTGTCAGGTTCCTGTTATTGGTTCTGATTCGGGAGAAATCCCCTTTGTTATTGCTGATACGGGTTTAATTTTTCCCGAAAAAGATGGGGAGGCACTGGCTAAATCTATACAAACTCTCTTAGATAATCCCAGCTTCGCTCAAGAATTAGGCCAGAGGGGTTATCAAAGAGTAATGACCAATTATACTAATAAAGCCCTCGCTCAAAAACAATTGGATTTCTATCAACAATTACTCCCTCGGTGATGGGAAGTGGGGTGTGGGGTGTGGGGTGTGGGGTGTGGGGAGAAAAAAGCTGATAACTGACAACTGATCACTGATCAGTGATCACTGGTTATGAACCATTCTTGGCACCCCCTAGTCTAAAGGGACAAGTAGCTAGGGGTGAGGGGAATGATCGAGGTGATAACCGATAAGCAAACAAGTGTGAGCGATCGAGAGTTAATCTTAAAATGCCAAAGGGGTGATCGGGGTGCTTTTCGTCACCTTTACCGTCTTTATCAACCAAAAATCCGCTCTACTCTCTATCAACTCTGTGGAAGGGAATTCCTAGAGGATTTTGTCCAAGAGGTATTTTTAAGACTGTGGCGCGGGTTGCCGAAATTGCGTTCACCTGAATACTTTTCCACTTGGGTTTATCGGATCACTTGGAATGTGGCGATCGATGGTCGGCGACAATTAGCCAAAAGACAAACGAGGATGGCCAAAAGCACTGATGAGGAAAACTCCCTTGATAGCGAATCCCGTCCCCAAGATAGTCCCGATTTGATGCAATTGCATTATGAGGAGGTGGTCCGACAAGGGTTAGAAATTCTCAGTTTAGAACATCGCGCTGTCCTTGTCCTTCACGATCTAGAGGACTTACCCCAAAAGGAAATCGCCCAAATCTTAGAAATTCCCCTCGGTACGGTGAAATCACGTCTTCATTATGCGCGTAAAACCATGGGTCAATTTTTGCAAAAACAAGGAGTTCTCTAATGTCCCCAGAAGATGACAAAGTGGTTAATTTTCTGCGTCGATATCGTCCATCGCTGCCACCTCGACCGATAGATCAAGAAGAACAGTTAATGCAAATGATTAGGGGAGAAAGGCCGGTAACTTGCCCAAAATCCCTGCCTTTATTGGGGTGGATAACTGGTATTACTGCCTTATCTGTGCTGATTGTTGGTTCCTATCGTTGGTTTCATCCTCATCCACAACTGAGCCAAATTTCCGACGAGCAGTTAGAAGCTTTTTTAGTGGAGAGTTGGAACCATGGCATCGCTCCACCGATTGCTGCTCCTAGCGTTTATAGTTCGCCTTGGATGAGCTTAAACGAGCCTCAACTCACCTATTCTACCTATAAGCCTTAATTTCTTTTTGGAGGTCAATTATGTCCCTTTCTACTCTCTCGATTCTCGGCACAACCATGGCTTTAACTCTGGCGGCTAACCTAGTCCCAACTGCCACTGTGCTATCCTATCCCCAAGATCGTCTATTTATCGCTCAAACTAGCTCTCCCCAGCGTCCTGAGAGTCGTCGAATGAATAATTCTAGAGAAGGACTAATCGAACAATTAAACCTTACCGACGACCAAAAGTCAAAAGTTGCCGCTATTCGTCAGAAATACCGAGGACAAATCCAAAAATTGCAAGAAACTATTAGAAAGAATGAACAAGAACTAAATAGTTTATTATCGAATAATGCCTCCGATCGAGATATCCGCTCTAAACATCTGCAAATCTCTCGGAATCGCCAAGAAATGAGTAACCTGCAATTTGAAAATTTTTTAGAAATTCGCCAAGTCTTAACTCCCGCTCAAAGAACGGAATTTTCCCAGTTAATGCGGGAACGTTGCCCTAATTTCCCCAATTGCAGACGATAATAATTCTCATCAGTGCCGATTAAGATCGAGTTTGATTCCGATACATTAGAAAAAAGGAAAGGATGGGGTAGTAACCCATCCTCGATTTATCATTTACTAATAAATTATCGTTTCCAAGTGACTTTTGGTAGGATATGATTCATATCTACCCGGTCTCTGTACTTGGTGGCGAAGTTTAGGAGGGAATCGAGGAGAGAATCGGAGAGATAGTGAGGTTGTAGGCCTAGATCGAGTAATTTCGTGTTTTTAGCCTTGAAATAATGTTCCTCTAACTCGATGCGTGGGTTGTCAAGATTGTTAATCTCCACATTTAACCCTAATGCAGAACCAGCTTTTTTAACCATCAGTGCCAAGTCACCGACGCTAAACAGTTCGGTAAATTGGTTAAAGACGCGAAATTCCCCCGATCGAGCGGGATTAGCGATCGCTAATTCCAAACAACGCACGGTATCGCGGATATCTAAAAATCCTCGCGTTTGTCCACCTTTACCGTACACTGTCAGGGGATGACCGATCGCCGCTTGAATACAAAAACGGTTTAAAGCAGTGCCAAAAACCCCATCGTAATCGAGACGGTTAATTAACATCTCATCCATTCCCGTTTCTTCGGTGAGGACTCCATAAACCACCCCTTGATTGAGATCTGTGGCTTTTAAACCCCACATCCGACAGGCAAAATGGATATTATGGCTATCGTGGACTTTGCTGAGATGGTACATACTACCGGGCTGTTTGGGATAGGGTAAAGTATCCTTACGACCGTTATGTTCGATCGTGATGTAGCCTTCTTCAATATCTATATTCGGTGTGCCATACTCACCCATGGTTCCCAGTTTCACTAGGTGCGCTTCGGGAAATTCCTCTTTCATTGCGTAGAGGATGTTTAAATTGCCAACAACGTTGTTAACTTGGGTTAAAACTGCGTGTTCGCGATCAATCATGGAGAAGGGTGCAGATCTCTGTTCTCCGAAGTGAACAATCGCATCCGGTTGAAACTGTCGCAGAGATTGAATCAAAAAGTCGTAGTTATTGATATCCCCGACAAAAAGATCGAGGGATTTTCCCGTCAGATCTTGCCAGCGTTGAATCCGATGAGATATGGGTGCGATCGGTGTTAAGGTATCGCAGCCCAATTGTAAGTCCCAATAGCGACGAACTAAACTATCAAGTATGCCTACTTCGTAACCTCTATTTGATAGATGGAGTGCCGTTGCCCAACCACAATAGCCGTCTCCGCCAATAACCAAAACTCTCATACAATATCTGTAAAGTTTATATACTCGTCTTTGGTAACTCTAGCAGTTTTGTGTCACGCTTTACCAACTTAATCCCCGTGAACATAGCGGGGTGTGGGGTGTGGGGTGATGGGGAAATGGGGAAATGGGGAAATGGGGAAATGGGGAAATGGGGAAATGGGGAAATGGGGAAATGGGGAAATGGGGAAATGGGGGTGTGGTGAGAATCAATAAAGGCAGTCTATTGACAACTGCTCACTGATTACCACTGTCCACTGAAAACTCAAATCTGCTCACTGCTCACTGCTCACTGCTCACTGCTCACTGATAACTGATAACTGATAACTGATAACTGATAACTGATGAGGGTGTTCTAGAAAACTTGACAAGGGAACAGATTATGGGGAAACTCAGCTTGTAATCAGTGGGCTTTGCTGACGAGAAAACAAAAGCCAAAAATCTAGATAAAAGGCAGTTTTTTCGGTAACTCAGGGCCTATCTGCTATAATAATATAATACTGGGAGCATCTCACCTTTGTCATAATTAGAAATGCTTAATGATCTCAATAAAAAAGTTAAAAAAGGCAACCATTTATAGCAATTCCCATAGTTGGGAGGTACAGAGTCTTAGGTTTTGAGGAGTCAGGAGTCAGGATTCAGGATTCGGGATTCAGGAGTTAAGATTTTGGTGTACCTCATGAGATTGGGAAACGCTATAGATAGGCACAGCGATGACGAAGGACTTGCGGTACATTACCAGATTCCCAACTTGCACCAGTAATTTTAAGACGATGAGCAATTTGTTTAATTTTTGATTCAACAGAGCCAGAGCCAATCGAAATGCCCTCTGCCTGCAA
>NZ_JAPZSZ010000061.1:0-2116 GCF_027532095.1 Microcystis sp. LE19-195.1E | reverse complement strand
AATTTGAAAATAAAGAAGAACTGGAAAAAGTAGTCAATCAGCTTTTAAATGAAGGGGGATTGATTATTAAATGGAGTAGAAAACTTAAAAATAAGGGTAATGCTGTCAATGTAACTTAAATGCGTAAAAGCTTACTACCGTTTGTTGTTTGGAAACGGGGAAAATATTATCTTAAGGTTGATAAAAACGGAACTTCGCAAGAGTGTCCGAATTGTGGCGCGATTACCGGCAAAAAGTCGTTATCGGAAAGAGTTCACCGATGCAATTCCTGCGGCCACATTGAACCGAGAGATACGGCATCAGCGAAGGTAATCGAGAACCGAGGAAAAAACGCGGTCGGACTGACCGTGTTAGAAAACGCTTGCGGAGGCGATCTGACGGGGATCGACCGGGTTAAACCAGGTCGATCTAGTTAAAAGCCTAAGAACCGAGAATCCCCCGCTACACCGCGCGAGCGGTTAGCGGGGGAGAGTCAAAATTGGAGCGATCGATTATATATCAATCATTATGAAAGATAAACGGGTATTGCTGACCGGCGGTACGGGAGGACTGGGTTTAGGAGTCACTCCGGCGGTTTTACACCATGGCGGTCATCTAACCATGACCTATCGGGAGGAAAGGGAGGTGGGTCGTCTGAAATCTCGGCTGAGTGCGGCGGAATTTGAGCGTATTCGCTTTGTCAGGGTGGATTTAACCCAAGAAACTGCCGTGGCTAGATTAATTGATGATCTCGGTCGGGTCGATGTTTTAATTCATCTAGTCGGGGGTTTTACCATGGGGGCGACGGAGGAGTTTAGCTATGAAGATTGGCTAAAAATGTTCGATTTAAACCTCCATAGCACTTTTTTACTGTGTAAACACTGTTTACGCTCGATGAAACTTCATAATTATGGTCGTATCGTCACTATCGGTTCTCGTGGTGCCGTACAACCGGGGGCAAATTTGGCCGCCTATTGTGCCTCGAAAGCGGCGGTAGTGGCTTTAACCCAAGCGATCGCAGAAGAAACCAAACAGACTAATATTACCGCTAACGTGGTTTTGCCCAGCATTATCGATACTCCGGGCAACCGGGAAGCGATGGGAGAGGCAAATGCCAAGGACTGGGTAAGTCCCCAATCTCTAGCCGAGGTGATCTGTTTTCTGGCAGGGGAAGGAGCTAAGGACTTGCGCGGGGCGGCAATTCCCGTCTATGGTTCCCTGTGAGTGGTTTTTTGTCTTCGGGCTGATACACTGATAACGGCGCTCGCTCTTGCTAAAAATTGGGCTTAATTTATGCTTATTCCGATTCTTATCAGTCTTACTATCTTACTTTTATCCTATCTGCTCGGTTCGATTCCCACGGGTTATTTAATCGGTAAATACAGCAAAGGTATCGATATTCGTGACTATGGTTCCGGTTCCACTGGGGCCACCAATGTGTTGAGAACTCTGGGAAAATCTGCCGGGGCGACGGTATTATTAATTGATATGTTAAAAGGAATGGCGGCGGTGGCCCTGGTACGCGGGCTATATTTTATGGATGTCAATCCTCTCCCAGAAAGTTGGTATTATTGGTTAATTATCGGGGCAGCATTGGGGGCAATCATCGGTCATAGTAAATCGATTTTCTTGAATTTTAGCGGTGGTAAATCCGTCGCCACCAGTTTAGGGGTTTTATTGGTGATGAATCCCCTAGTGGCTTGCGGAACTTTGGCGAGTTTTTTGGTTATTCTGGCACTTTTCCGGATTGTTTCTTTAGGTTCGATTATCGGGGCGCTGGTGGTGAATATTTTAATGGTTGTTTTGGGTCAACCTCTCCCCTATATTTTATTTAGTTTGATGGGGGGAATCTATGTGATTGTTCGTCATCAGGGTAATATTAAAAGATTGTTGGCAGGGACGGAACCAAAAATAGGTCAGAAAGTACAGCAATCATCGGAAGTAAGTTAATAACTTTCTCAAGTCAGAATAACCACTGTGAAATGAAGTTGACGGCTCATCGAAAATTTGGGTCTGAAACCCCGTCGTTCTACGACGGCTTTACTGTTAAATATTAGCACATTTACGAAATCTATGCTAAAATGTGAGACATGGAAAAAGCCTATTCGTTTCGATTTTACCCCACACCCGAACAAGA
>NZ_JAPZSZ010000119.1:0-5158 GCF_027532095.1 Microcystis sp. LE19-195.1E | reverse complement strand
CTGCTCTTTCTTCTTCTTTAAGAGCTTTTTGTAAGTTTTTCTTTTCTTCTAAGTCTAGGAAATCTTTGGCTGGCATAAGTAGGATTTTTCTAAAATTACTATTTCTATTTTAGGTGGTTTAAGTGCGTTTTAGCTTACCTCCGGGGCTAACGATGGAAACTTACCTGCAACGAAAAGCGGAGAAAACCCCCCTTTATGCTCAAGTGCCTGAAGTCAGTTTCGAGCGTACATATATTTGCGAAGACTTGAGTAAATGTCTCTGTTTCTACGATAGTCCCGATGAAGCGGCGGTAAAAAGAGCCAGAGAAGTGGTCGGCGCACCTATAGATAGTTTGACCTCGATTGAAAATATTCACCCCTAGGAGAGAACAATGATGCTCGATCGAGGCTCCGAAATCCTTTCTTTTCTGGAAGAAAGAGCCACTGACCTTAACAACGGTACAGCTAATCTCAACGTCGGTTCGGCCCTAACCAAGCTAGGAGAATCGGGCTGGTTCGGCTATGCTATACCTGAAAGCTTAGGAGGGCGGGGTGGCTCCTTATTACAGGCAGTAGAGGCGATCTCCGCTGTGTCCCAATGCTGCCTGACCACCGGTTTTGTTTTCTGGTGTCAGCGCGTCTTCATTCAATATCTGGCCGCCAGTAATAACACTTACCTACAAAACAAAATTCTACCTGCTGTTCTCAAGGGAGAGATAGCCGGAGCCACAGGACTCTCCAACGCCATGAAGTACCTCGGCGGGATCGAGGAGCTGCGTTTACAGGCAAAGATCGAAGGAGAAAACGTCACTGTTAATGGCTTCCTGCCCTGGGCCTCTAACCTCGACTCTAAGGGAGAATTCATAGTAGCCGTTGCCGCTCAAACCACATCTGGACAAACTCTTATCCTCGCCCTTCCCTCCTTCGCAAAAGGGTTAAAACGGGGTGAAGACCTACAATTATTGGGTTTACAAGCTTCCCGCACCAGTACCCTTGAATTCGATCGAGTTCAGTTATCTCACGACTGGATTATCAGCTTGGAAGCAGCAAAATTTTTACCCTCAGTCCGCCCCTGTTTCTTGCTGTTACAATGCGGACTGGCCCTTGGCATTACGCGTAAATCCCTTGGGGAGACAGAGAAAAGTTTAGGGGGAAAGGCCGCGGTAGCCAGCGATCGTTATTTCTGCGCCCGGGAGCGTCTGACTCGTCTAGAAAAGAAAATCGAGCAATTCAGCACCCTAGAAAGCTTCGATCTCGGAGGGACACGCCAACTATTCACCCTCAGAGTGGACATTACCCGGTTAGCGGTGGAATCCGTATGGTTAGAAGCGGAAATTAAGGGAGGAAAAGGCTATTTTCGTAATAGCGACACGGCGCGACGGCTGCGCGAGGTCGCCTTTTTACCAGTGTTAACTCCGAGCCTGATTCAACTAGAAAGAGAGTTACAACGTCAGTCCGCTACCGATAAAATTCTCCCTGGCGAACTCGATCGAGCGGGGGTGAGGGAATGAGTATCGCCACTGATTACCCCGTCCTCACCCTCAAAAATCTCCACAAACGCTATAAAACCCGCCATGGCTACCGTACCGTTTTTGAGGATATTAACCTACAGGTGCGCTCCGGTGAGGTGGTTTGTTTGCTCGGAGCCAGTGGTTGCGGTAAATCTACCCTCCTTGCTACCGCCGCTGGTTTGCAAAGTGCCGATGGCGGAGAAATACAATTGCACTCACGACCCCTACAAGCACCAGACATCCGCAGCTCGATCGTCTTTCAATCCCCCGCCCTTTTACCTTGGTTAACCGTTTGGCAAAACGTGGCTTTTGGTTTGAAATTAAAGCGGATGCCCCGCCTCGATCATCAGCAATTACGCGAAAGGGTTCACACCGCCGTTAAAAGCGTCAAACTAGATGGCTTCGAGCGTGCCTATCCTCATCAACTATCCGGCGGTATGGCTCAGAGAGTTTCTCTAGCCCGCGTCCTCGCCCGCCGCCCCTCTCTCCTCCTCCTGGATGAGCCGTTTAGCGCCCTCGACGCGATCACCCGTTTCGAGATGCAAAAACTCCTCCTAGAAGTCATAGCTCTCTATAACAGCACGGTTCTCCTCGTTACCCACGACATCGATGAGGCCCTATTAGTAGCCGATCGAGTTCTTCTCATGGGCCGTCATCCGGTGGGCATCCGCCGAGAATGGACGATCTCGATGCCGAAACCCCGTTTCGAGTCAGCGAAGCTTTTGAGTGATCTACGCCGGTCAATTTTTCAAGAATTAGCCCTTGTCATGACACTGTAAATCTATGAACCTACATGATAATTGTGCTTGTTGCGGCATGAGCCGTCGAGATTTTCTGAAACTTTCAGCACTGTTTACCAGTTCCTTCGGAGCAGCGATCGCGGCCGATAGTGGGAATCTCCCTGTTCACGCCAATGCCAAAGATCAGCCTGTGAAAATCGGTTATCTACCGATTACGGATGCCGCCCCCCTATTGGTGGCCCACTCGCGAAAACTTTATCAAGCGGAAGGTTTAACTGCCGAACAACCGCGCCTATTCCGCTCTTGGGCGCAGATTGTTGAGGCCTTTCTCGCTCGGCAGGTGAACGTTATTCACGTTCTTTTTCCCACCTCGATCTGGATTCGTTACGGGCGCAATTTCCCCGCTAAAATCGTCGCTTGGAACCATACCAATGGTTCAGCCCTCACCGTCCTTCCCGATATTGAAAATCCCAGGGAATTGGGAGGTAAAACGATCGCGGTTCCTTTCTGGTATTCGATTCATAATTTGGTCTTGCAACAACTCTTACAACGTAACGGGCTGAAAATAGTTCGCAAAGCCAAGGACGCGCCGATCGCTTCTAACGAGGTTAATCTAGTGGTTCTCCCGCCCCCGGATATGGTATCAGCCCTCGCCAATAAGAGCATCGGCGGTTATATCGTTGCTGAACCTTTCAACGCGGCGGCGGAAAATCTAAAAACCGGTAGGGTTCTCCGTTTCACCGGCGATGTCTGGAAGAATCACGCCTGTTGCGTTGTCTTTGTTCACGAGGAGGATATTAGGCAACGGAAACAATGGACGCAGAAGGTGGTAAACGCCCTCGTTAAAGCCCAACTCTGGTCCCGGGGCAATCGCTCCGAAGTGGCCCGGATTCTCTCTAAAGATGGTGGAAAATATACGCCTCACCCGCTGCCAGTATTGCAACGGGCGCTTACTTACTATGATCGCAATTTCTATAAAAAAGACGGGGCGATCGAGAATCCAGACTGGCAAGTCAACCGGATCGATTTCCAGCCCTATCCTTTCCCTTCCTATACCGAGGAACTGGTACGCTTGCTCAAAACCACTCAGGTGGAAGGAAATACGGATTTTCTCCAAAAACTGCAACCCCGACAGGTGGCGCGGGATCTAGTTGATGACTCTTTTGTCCGTAATGCCTTGCAACAGGTGGGCGGACCGAAAGCTTTCGGCTTACCGAATAATCTCTCCCGCATCGAGACGATCAAATTTTAAGAATCCGAACCTATGAATTCACAATCTTTGACCTCCCCGCCAAGAGCTTTACTACCCTTATGGGGTATCGGTTTTGGATTATTGCTCTGGTGGCTATTTACCAGTCCTCTATGGCACTCAAACCCGATTTTAAATGATTTTTCCCCTGAGCGATCTTTTGTCGCTTTATTACGTCTTTTTGTTGGGGGGGAGATTGTGCCCCATATCCTCACCAGTTGCCGCCGGGTTCTTGTGGGCTTGGCTCTCGCTAGTGCCATCGGTGTGCCGTTGGGGGTATTAATCGGGTTGTATCGCTCCCTTGAATCGGCTTTGTCGGCCCTATTTCAATTTCTACGCATGATCTCGCCCCTTTCTTGGATGCCTTTAGCGGTGATGGTTTTGGGAATTGGTGATCTACCCGTGTATTTTTTGCTGACGGTGGCGGCCATCTGGCCGATCCTTCTCAATACGGCTGCTGGGGTTAATGCGGTTGATCGCTCTTGGTTGACTTTAGCCCGCAGTCTCTGTGCTACCCGAGGGGAAACGGTTTTCCAGATTATTCTGCCTGCGATCCTCTCCCATCTCTTAACTGGTTTCCGTTTGGCTATAGGTATTATCTGGATCGTTCTTGTCCCGGCGGAAATGCTGGGGGTTAGTGCGGGTTTGGGTTATTATATTCTCGATACACGCGATCGACTCGCTTATTCAGAGTTGATGGCAGTGATTCTCGTTATTGGCGCGATTGGTTATCTGCTCGATTGGGGTTTGCGTCTGGCTCATCGCTCTTGGACGCATCAAGATTAGCCTATTGGTTCAACTATGTGGGAAGTGGGAAGTGGGAAGTCTTGGCGCTTTTCCTTAGTTGAAAGAGCGGGCCAGACGACTAACCCCAGTATGTAATAACTGTTCCAAACTTTGGCGATCGCTGATGGCTTGAAGATTGATCACAAAACAGGTTAAACCCAGTCCAAAGAGGATAAAAGTGGGGGCCATAACCACACCAATCATTAACCAAGTGGCGACGTGGAGAAACATGGTGACAGCGAACAACAAAGCTAGGGAAGCAATGGGGAAGATTTGACGGGTAGGACGACCGAAATAGAGAAAAAGAACCGTTAAAAGGGTGGTTACTAAGTTAGCGGGTACTAAAAAGGCACAAATCGAGACGCAATAGTTGCGGGAAAATTCAGCGAGGGTATTAAAATCTATCATTAATATTACTTTACAATTGCCTGAGTCTTAGTACTCTCGATTGTAGCGGAAAATTTACATGATCGGGATGAAGGTGACTAAAGGCTGTGGTGCAATAGATTTTCGAGAGGGAGCTAAAACGAGGATCGGGGTTAACCACAGAAACCAAAAACCTACCTAAAGCTTTTTAAAGCTACTCATTTCTGTAGCTACATAACTAAAATAAGTAACTTTGACCAACGATAGATTTTAAGAACGTTATCAGGTATAATCAAGATATGAAGCTAGTTGAACGTCATATTATCAGTCAAAACCATCCCTTATGGTCAGAAATCGACCATTATGCCTTCTTGTCAAAAAATTTATTCAATCTAGCTAACTACCATTATCGCCAATATTTCTTTGAAAACTCCCAAAAACTGAGTTTTAATCAACTCTATCATCTGGTATCTAAAACCTCAGATTATTTAGCTTTACCCACGAAAGTGAGCAAGCAGATAATCAGA
>NZ_JAPZSZ010000001.1:0-1421 GCF_027532095.1 Microcystis sp. LE19-195.1E | reverse complement strand
GTTCGCCGTTGCCAAATCGGATTTGCCGTCGCCGTTGAAGTCCCCTACCGTCACGGAAAGGGGATTAATCCCCACAGAAAAGTTAGTGGCGGGTCCAAAACTGCCCGTGCCAGTTCCTAATAGCACTGAGACGTTGTTGCCGAAAATGTTCGCCGTAGCCAAATCGGATTTGCCGTCGCCGTTGAAGTCCCCTACTGTCACGGAACGGGGAAAACTACCCACGGAAAAGTTAGTGGCAGTACCAAAACTGCCCGTGCCGGTTCCTAATAGCGCTGAGACGTTGCTGCTGTTAACGTTCGCCACAGCCAAATCGGATTTGCCGTCACCGTTGAAGTCCCCTACCGTCACGGAATTGGGATAACTCGCCATCCCCACGGAAAAGTTGGTGGCGGGTCCAAAACTGCCCGTGCCGGTTCCTAATAGCACTGAGACGTTGCTGCCATTATAGTTCGCCACAGCCAAATCGGATTTGCCGTCGCCGTTGAAGTCCCCTACCGTCACGGAAGTGGGACGATTCCCCACGGAAAAGTTAGTAGCAGGATTAAAGCTGGCGCTAGAGTTAGCACCGAGGATGTAGTCTCCCCCCGATGTCAGGTTGACTTTGACGGTTTCGTTGGGGTCACTTACCGCATCGGATACGGCGACCACGTTGAGGGTAGCGGTGGTGGCTCCGGCGGCGATGGTGAAGGTGTTGGCGGTTACTGCGGTGATATTTGTGCCAGCAGTGAGGGAATAGTCGGCGAGAATGGTGGCGGTAGTGCCGGTGGTGTTGAAGTTGACCACTATCCCACCCGTGGGCGCGGGGGTGTCTAGGCTGATGATAAAGGTGCCGACGGTTCCCCCTTCTACCGGGTTGGTGCCGGGGGCGATGGTGATTTTGGGGGTGGTATTGAGGAGGACTGAGACGTTGTTGGTGAAACGGTTCGCCACAGCCAAATCGGATTTGCCGTCGCCGTTGAAGTTCCCTACCGTCACGGAAGTGGGATAACTCCCCACGGTAAAGTTAGTGGCAGTACCGAAACTGCCCGTGCCAGTTCCTAATAGCACCGATACGTTGTTGCCGTTCCGGTTCGCCGTAGCCAAATCGGATTTGCCATCGCCGTTGAAGTCCCCTACCGTCACGGAAGTGGGACGACTCCCCACGGAAAAGTTAGTGGGCGTGCCAAAACTGCCCGTGCCGGTTCCTAATAGCACCGATACGTTGTTGTTGTCACGGTTCGTCACAGCCAAATCGGATTTGCCGTCGCCGTTGAAGTCCCCTACTGCCACGGAATAGGGACTACTCCCCACAGTAAAGTTAGTGGCGGCACCAAAACTGCCCGTGCCGGTTCCTAATAGCACCGAGACGTTGCTGCTGTACAAGTTCGCCGTTGCCAAATCGGATTTGCCGTCGCCGTTGAAGTCCCCTACCGTCACGGAAA
>NZ_JAPZSZ010000011.1:0-41304 GCF_027532095.1 Microcystis sp. LE19-195.1E | reverse complement strand
TCCACCTAGGGCCATGAAGGCGCAGGGGAAGAGTAGTAAACCAGACCAACCGATGAAGACGAAACGGTCTCTTTTGAGCCAGTCATCGAGAGCATCAAACAGCCCTCTTTCTGGGGCGCGTCCGACAGCAATGGTCATGGGGGTTTTCTCCGAAAAATGTATATTATTGCTAAGATTCCGCGCTCTCTTCTCCATCTATCCGAGCAGGCCAGCAGATGTGTAGAAGAATTGTGAGAAATCTTTACTTTTCTTAACTTACACTATATTGGAAAAAATAGCCAATGTTTTTCAGGTCGATCTTAAGAAAATCTAAAATTTTTCGGGGAGACCACTTCCTGTGCGTTGCGGGGGGAGATGGGGATTTGGGGAGATGGGGAGATATTCCGCCTCAATTGCTTGGTATTGTCGTCTTCACGTCTTGAGTGGAATGCTGGACCCCTCTGTGCGGTAATTATCCCCAAATTGAGGTGATTAAACCGCACGGTGCGCTATTAAGTCCTATTAAGGGGTGTTAGACCGATGGAAGTGGGATAGTAGGATGGAGAGGGTTGCTCGACCGCAGGGGGCGGTATAATTAATAGTTAGCGCAGCCATGTCTTCCCACAATCCCTTCTTAAGTGGTAGAATACACGTTCTAATTATGGTTGTGTTTTAGGTGAAAATGAAAAGGGATTGAGAATGGATGTAAAGCAGTTAAAGGTGATCGACCTTTTTGCGGGTGCGGGTGGGTTTGGTCTAGGGTTTAAGTTGGCTGGGTATGATTTATTATGCTCGCTGGAATTTGATCAATGGGCTTGTGATACCTTAAGAGAGAATGATAAACAGCAAGTTGTTGTAGAGAAAGATATTCGTGATTTCCAAGCACCTGATGAAATCAAGTCTGTTTGTTCTATTACGCCTGACTTAATCATTGGAGGGCCACCTTGTCAAGGCTTTAGTATTGCTGGTCCAGCGCAAAAAGATCCAAAGGATCCTCGAAACAGCTTGTTTGTTGATTTTGCTCGATGGGTTGAGTATTTACAACCTACAGCCTTTGTAATGGAGAATGTAAAAGGGTTATTGTCACGAAACAATGCGGCACATGAGCGCGTGATAGACATTATCCAAAACACATTTGAAAATATTGGTTACAGTGTAGAACTTTGGGTATTGAATGCCGCCACTTTCGGTGTGCCTCAAACTAGGGAAAGAATATTCATTGTTGGAAACAATTTAGGTATAGATAAAATCGGGGAACCCCAAATAAACCATAATCTAGATATCACAGGTTATCCAGAACAAAATGAACAATTATCATCATTCCCAAAGGGAGAATTTTCTCTTGTCCCCGCGATAACTTTGTGGGACGCAATATCTGACTTGCCAAATCTACAAGCTAGTGAAGGGTGCGAGGTGCAGGCATATTTGCATAGACCGACAAATTCTTATCAGGAATGGGCAAGAGAAAATTCTAATGCGCTGTTCAATCATGTAGCAATGAATCATTCACCTCGTCTGGTCGAAAGATTCAAACATATAGGATGGGGGGAATCAAGCGCAGATGTCCCTCCAGAACACATGCCACGCACACGTAACGGCAATGGCAATCTGTCTCATCAGGCTTATGACCAGAACAATCGCAGGTTGCATCCTTATAAACCGTCTCATACCATTGCCGCTTCTTTCTATGCCAACTTTATACATCCTTTTCAACACAGAAATATTACGGCACGAGAAGGAGCACGCCTTCAATCATTCCCTGATTGGTACAGATTTATGGGCAAGAAAACAACTCCTTCCCATAAATTACTAAAACGCGAAGGGCGGTTGGAAGATGCCCATTTATGCCAATATAACCAAATAGGCAATGCCGTTCCACCTTTGTTAGCTAGAGCGATAGCAATTCATTTACGCAAGGAGTTGTTTGATGTTAGTACACGGTTCCAATCTGCTTCAAAAAGAAGCACATCAGACGAAATACTTGGACGCAGAGAGCCGTCAATACCTCGCTGAGATTAGAGAAAAATACAATGCTTGGCATCTAGCCAATACCCAGTTAATTGGGCCATCTGCGAAGTGCCTAGATCAGGATCAAGAAATAGTTCAACAACGTGTTGTTCTGCTTGAAGAGTATAAAGATTTTCTTGATCAACAACATTATGCAGAAAAGTTTGACTCTCGCTCTAATCTTCATTCCTCTGTTCTGGAAGAATTTTTGTACTACTTGTTCCGGGATTTAGTAGCAGACTTTGGGAAAAACGCACTTATCGGCAAATCCCATGCCTTCAAGGACATATTTTTTGCCCCACCTAATTATCAAGGTATGATGGAACGTGCTCATGCTCGCATTGAGCGCAAAGATCATGACTTTGTAATTGGGGTAACCATATCGGCAAACCTTGATTTGAAGACAAATCGCGACCATGAAAAGGATGGGCAATTGAGAATTGCAGAGGAACCGGGCGAATATACTGCGCGTTGGCAAGAAAACTCTGAAATACACTACTTTGATATAGCTGCTGTAGCTATTGAATGCAAAACGTATCTGGATAAGACAATGCTTGAAGGGTCATCGCGTGCTGCTGAACAATTGAAAGCTCGTAACCCTAATTCTTTGTACATAGTTGTCATGGAATGGCTTAAGCTTACCAGTGCCGTCAATCTCCACAAGTATGAGGTTGATCAAATATACGTTTTTCGGAAACAGAAAAACACAGACAGGGAATTTCGATTTGCTGACAGTTACCACAAGAAACCTATTGATCCCAATGTCGTATGGCATCTGTATCAAACTGTCCGCAATCACCTTACAAAAGATTGGGAAGGTGGGGTAGAACAAGGATTAGAGCGGGGGTGGTTACTCTAGAGCGATCGCAGATATTGTCGGGTGCATTAACCAAATCTAACGCAGCCTAAGTTTGATCGCTATCGCTGTAGTCAAGAGTGTGATCTCCGATCTTTTTGGGTGCGTTAATAAAATGTAACGCGCCTTATTTTATCTTAACGCAAGCGATTGTCTCGCAGTAGATTCTGATCAGGTATAATGCCAGATAAGGCAGCAATTTAAGAAAATTTACAATCAAGGATATTTTGGCACTGGTCTCAAACGATAACAATGATGGAAATAATTTTTCAATAGAAAGAGATGTAAAAAATCAAGGTAAAACTACGATCAAGATCAATGGGCAAATTGGAAAAGAAGTCCTTGGAAAAATTGATATGCCTGAACATAAATCGGCTCTGAAAGAATTAGATAGGGGTCGTCTGCTTTTTTATGTGACTTTTGCAGGCGGCAAGGGATACCTTGATAATAAAATATTTCTAAGGGATGTTATTAATGCGTGAGTTAAAATATATAGCTGAAACTCCACTTAATCATAGGAAGGATTACGGTCAGTTTTTTACACCTATGTGCGTTGCTCGCCTCATGGTACAGTGGGTTTTAAAAGATAATCCAGAAACAGTATTAGACCCAGCGTTTGGCTTAGGCGTTTTTTATGATGAAGCAATAAAAACACCTTCAGGTAATCAAGTACATTTCATGGGATATGAGATTGATAGAAATATATTTGAGTTTCTCAATCGTAATGGTGACAGTCCTTATTTGAGAGTTATCAATAGTGATTACCTCGAAGCTGAAACTGAAAATTTTGACGGTATCATCTGTAATCCACCATATATGCGATTTCAGAAATTTCTTAAGCGTCATGATATATTACCAAAAATTGAAGAAAAAATAGGTAAGAAACTTATCGGTTACTCTAATATCTCTTCCCTATTCCTTGTCAAGTCTTTAAGAGAACTTAAAATCAATGGTAACTTGGCGTATATTATGCCTTTTGAGTTTTTTAATACTGGCTACGGAAAAGAAATCAAAAAAAGTCTCCTTGAAAATCATTTATTGAAGCAAATAATAATCTTTGCCAATGAAAAAGAAATTTTCCCAGAGGCAACGACAACCGTTTGTGTGCTTCTTTGTAAAAATGACGGAAAAAAAGAAACCATTAAAATTTTACAGATCAAAAAAATTGATGAAATAGATAAAATATCTGATATTAGTAAATTCTATCAGTGGGAAATCGAACCATCGAATTTACCATACAACCAAAAGTGGACACCTATTATTTCATCATTGTTCACTGAACAAGTATCTCCAAATGGCTTCTGTAAGTTGTCCCTATACGGTACGTTTACGAGAGGTATTGCTACTGGCGCAAATGAATTTTTTGCGTTAAAAAAATCAAAAATTGAGCAACGGAAGTTGAGTGATAACAATATTTGTAAGTGTATTACAAAAAGCTCTCAAATCCGCAAAGCAGTATTTACTGAGCATGATTTTAATATACTATACAATGAGGATAAGCCAGTCCATTGTTTAGATGTAAAAGATCACGACAACTCTGAAATACGAAATTACATCAAAGAAGGCGAAAAATTGGGATACCATGGGAGGTATCTTACAAAAACAAGGAACACATGGTACAAAATTGAAAAGAGAAAACCGGCTCCAATTTTATTCGGCGTCTTTAGCAGGGGCAGGTTAAAAGTAATACGCAATTTCACAACAGCAATAAACTTTACCTGCTTTCATTCCTTTTATCCAAATAAATTCGGAGAACAATGTATTAATAAATTATTTGTGTATTTGCTCAGTGATATTGGACAGGAAATAATAAAAATCAATAAACGAAGTTATGGTGATGAATTAGACAAGTTTGAACCAAGGGATTTGAATGATAGCTTATGTCCAAGCCAGAAACAATTTGAAATGATCAGTGATGAAGATGCTGAAGAAGTAATTAGTATTGCACAAAATGATCACCAAAAAGCAATTCTCACGAGTAATGCTCTGATCAAAAGACTTATGGACTCCCAACAATGCGCTGCAGCGGACGGCAATTCCGCTGCGCTCCATAGTGCGATCGCTATCGAGGCAGGGTGCGTTCCCTCATCTGGCTCCTACTGCTGCACCGATAGATTTTTGGGGAACGCACCCTGCTAATTCATTGAAGCAAGTGATTGCCAGCTAACAACGCCCATGCACACCAACTGCCGAGAGTTAATCGGTGATAGTGAACAGCAATCAGTGAACTGAAAACTCACATCTGATCACTGATAACTGATAACTGACTTCCCAACCCCTGCTATACAATGGTTTTTGACTTGTTTTTTGGAAGGGAACGCTAAACTATGTATTCGATCGATATTACCCTGAAACTCTCGCCCATCCCCATTTCCGTGCAGCGCAAGGAAGAAGCAGCAGCAGACGCTTTGTATCAAACAATTACTAACGCTATGCGATCGCCAAATCCAGAATTATTAGAATTAACCTGCGAAAAACAAACCGATAAAAAGGTGGCGGTTTTGAGCGATCAGATCAGTGCGGTGATTGTTTCACAAAAATCCGGGGCTGCCTCCACTGGTAGAGCGCCGGGGTTTGTCGCTTTAGCCACAGAATAGTTCTTTAATCAGTTATCAGTGAGCAGTAATCAGTAATCAGTGACAAGAAAACGGCAACCGCCTAGATAACACTTTCCACTGAAAACTCAAATCTGATAACTGATAAGCTGTTCATAATTTAAATTGCTTGTTGAGACGAGGCAATAGGCAAGAGGCAACCCCCCCGACGTCGGGGGGGCAAGGGGGGGCGGAGGAGATTCGGCTGATCATTAAGAATAAGCGGTTTAAATAAGTCTTAGCTTAACTGATAACTGATAACTGATAACTGATAACTGATAATTCATGACTATAAAAGTAACAGACCTCTGCTTTAGCTGGCCGAATGGGAAATCAGTATTAAATGGCTGCTCTTTGCAAGTTCCCAGAGGAGAATTTTGGATGTTGTTGGGGACAAATGGCAGCGGTAAATCAACCCTGCTGCGGCTCTTAGCGGGATTATTAAAGCCTAGTCGCGGGGAAATAGAGATACCTAACCCCCTCGGTTTTGTTTTTCAAAATCCCGACCATCAGTTAGTTATGCCAACAGTGGGGGCAGATGTGGCTTTTGGGTTGGTATCCGAGGGTTTATCCACGCCGGCAATTAGGGCCCGGGTGCGGGAATCCCTAGGGGCGGTGAATTTATTAGAAATGGAAAAACGACCGATCTATGCTCTCAGTGGCGGACAAAAGCAAAGAATCGCCATTGCGGGGGCTTTAGCTCGTCATTGCGAGGTTTTGCTCTTTGATGAACCCACCGCCCTTTTGGATGGGGATACCCAGTTAGAATTAGTCTCTCAAGTGCAGAAATTGGTCAAAAACCGAGGGATTACAGCCCTTTGGGTGACGCATCGCCTGGAGGAATTGGATTACAGCGATGGGGCATTTTTGTTAGAGGGGGGTAAGGTAACGGATCGGGGAAATCCCCTAGAATTAAAAGCGAGATTATTGGCAAGTGCGGCGGTTGAATCTTAAATTTTTTGTTAATATCATTAGGATGCTGTTTTTTAGAACTGCCCTTAATGCTACACCAATTACTCTCAAAGCCATGGTTAATTCTTCTGATCGTTCCCTTCTGCTGGTTGACGGCTACAACGTCATCGGCGCTTGGCCGTCCCTGAAAAAAATCAGCGATCGCCACGGTCTCGAACCGGCGCGAGACAAGTTAATTGAAACCCTAATCGGTTACACCCACCATCAGGGTTATCAAACCCAAATCGTCTTCGATTCCTACCTTCAAGATACCCCCGGCAGCCAAGAACGCTACACTAACCATTTATCGGTTTATTTTACCGCTCACGCTCAAACCGCCGACACCTATATCGAGAAAACCTGCGCCGATTTTTGGCACGATCGCGCCCCAGCTATCGGACGGATTATCGTCGCTACCTCTGATAATGCCCAAAAAATGACCGTTATGGGTTATGGGGCCCAGTGGATTTCCGCTCAACGTCTGGAAATCGAGGTGGATTTAACCGGTCGTCGTCTGAGAAAATCCCAGAGTTCTTCTCAAAGTCCCAAAGGGCGTTTTTTATTCCATTCTCTCGATGCTCAGGTGCAACAGAAATTAGAGAAAATGCGCCACGGAATTAGTTATCAAAAACCTTGACAAATTACCCCAAATATGTATCGACAAAATCCCCATTAGAGGCACAGGTAACTGTGTCTCTAAGCTTTTCAAGGTCAGTTGCGGTCTGGGGGATTTTGTCAAAAGCTGGCCCATCTAAACCACTGGTTTCACAGTTGCAATTCTGCTAAACCTAAATAATAAATTCCCGTGGGTGTCACTTGGAAGCGACAGGGTAAAACTTTGACTCCTTTAGCCACTGCTTGACGCAATAACTGCCCGTATTTAGCATCTTTACTATCCCCCGGAGCAAATCGGTAACAATCACCCCGATTAATAAAGTAGAGCATAATCGCTTCCGCTGCCGGCAATAAAGCCATTAATTCCTGTAAATGCTTCTGTCCCCGCGTGGTGACAGTATCGGGAAAAAGTGCCGTTTCTCCCTGATTCCAAGTGGTATTTTTGACCTCAATATAGGTGAGGGAATTATCCCCATGGCTCAAAAGAAAATCAATTCTACTGCCGTTATTTTGACCGTAGGCCACTTCCGATCGCACCTCGGTGTCATTTTTGACCAAATCGGGAAAAACTCCTTGCAACAGGGCATTTTTCACCACCTGATTAGGAAGATTGGTATTAACTCCCACCCAAGTCTCCCCCAGTTGAATCATCTCCCAGGTATAAGCTAATTTTCGCTTCGGGTTATCACTGCGAGAAAGATAAACCGGTTGACCTTCTACACATACATCTGTCATCGGTCCGGTATTAGCGCAATGGGCCGTAATTAATTCTCCGTTGTCCAATTGTATATCGGCAAAAAAGCGTTTGTAACGTTTAATTAAAATACCCTTGACAAGAGAAGGATAAGTGTGAACCAACAAGGGAGTCATGAAATTTCTGCCGAGGAATATAAGGTAAAGAATAGCCTTTTTTTGGGATATTAACCTGAAGACAGTAGATAGGGATTTAGGGAGATAGGGAGATGGGGAAATTTCGGCTAAATTCCCCACTACCCCACCACCCCACCACCCAATTCATAATTCATAATTCATAATTCATAATTCCCAACCCCCAACCCCTATTCCCGAAAAACCGAGAACCGTTCAGGTACAATAAAACCTTGAGGCTTAATAGACATTGAGATTATGGGTAACACTTTCGGACGACTATTTCGGGTTTCCACTTTTGGAGAATCTCACGGGGGTGGGGTAGGAGTGGTTATCGATGGTTGTCCCCCGCGCTTAGAAATTTCCGAAGAGGAGATTCAAATCGATTTAGACCGTCGCAAACCGGGACAAAGCAGAATCGTGACCCCGCGTCGGGAAAATGACATTTGTGAGATAATTTCGGGCGTTTTTGACGGCAAAACCCTCGGTACACCGATCGCTATTTTAGTGCGGAATCAGGATGCTCGTTCGCAAGATTACAACGAAATGGCCGAGAAATTCCGACCTTCCCATGGGGATGCCACCTACGAAGCAAAATACGGCATTCGCAACTGGAAAGGAGGAGGCAGATCCTCGGCCCGGGAAACCATCGGCCGGGTGGCTGCAGGAGCGATCGCTAAAAAAATCCTTAAATCTGTCTATAATGTCGAGATTATCGGCTATGTGAAGCGAATTAAAGATATTGAGGCAATCATCGACCCCAACACCGTCACCCTCGACGAGGTGGAAAGTAATATAGTGCGTTGTCCCAACGGGGAAACGGCCGCCAAAATGATCGCCCTGATCGACCAAATTCGCCTGGATAAGGACTCGATCGGCGGTGTGGTGGAATGTGTAGCCAGAAATGTGCCGAAAGGTCTAGGAGAACCCGTTTTTGATAAGCTAGAAGCCGATTTAGCTAAGGGGATGATGTCCTTACCCGCGAGTAAGGGATTTGAAATCGGATCGGGATTCGCGGGAACCTTCTTAACCGGCAGCGAACACAATGACGAGTATTTTATCGATGATAACGGGGAAATTCGCACCACGAGCAATCGTTCGGGGGGTATCCAAGGGGGAATCAGTAACGGTGAAAATATTATTATCCGCATCGCTTTTAAACCCACCGCAACTATCGGTAAAGAACAAAAAACCGTGACGCGCACCGGGGAAGAAACCACCCTGGCAGCCAAAGGAAGACACGATCCTTGTGTTTTACCCCGGGCCGTCCCCATGGTAGAAGCGATGATGGCTTTGGTATTATGCGATCATCTGCTCCGTTTTCAGGGACAATGTACGGTTAGCGATCGCTTTTTCTAAACCTTTACCCGCGATGAAATTTTTATTCCTTCATGCCAATTTTCCCGCCCAATTTCGCCATTTAATCACGGTTTTGGCTCAAGAACCCCGAAATCAAGTTATTTTCGGCACTACCAGGCAAGAGGGAGAGATAGCGGGGGTAAAAAAATTTATTTACAAGGAAAGTCGCGCTGTTTCTCCCCAAACCCATCATTATGTCCGTCCCCTCGAAAGTGCGGTTTTACAAGGTCAAGCGGTTTATGGTGTTTGCCAACAACTGAAAAATCAAGGATTTTATCCCGATATTGTCTATGCACATTCTGGCTGGGGGCCGGGCCTATTTATCAAGGATATTTTCCCGAAAACTAAGTTTTTAGCCTATTTTGAATGGTTTTATCATGCCCACGGTTCCGATGCTGATTTTGATCCGGCGGATCCCCTCAATGCTGATGCCGAGGCCCGGATTAGAATTAAAAATGCGCCAATCCTGATCGATCTGGTCAGTTGCGATCGAGGTTTAGCGCCGACTATCTGGCAAAAACAGCAATTTCCCTGCGAATTTCACTCAAAACTGACGGTTTTGCACGATGGCATCGATACGGACTATTTCTGTCCCCGTCCCGATGTGCAGTTAGTCATTCCAGAGATAGGTTTAGATTTATCCGGTGTTAAGGAGATTGTCACCTATGCAACCCGGGGAATGGAACCTTATCGCGGTTTTCCTCAATTTATGACGGCTGTTTCCCTAATTTTAGCCCGTCGGCCTAACTGTCATATCGTGATTGTCGGTGAGGATCGAGTCGCTTATGGAAAAACTCTACCGGACGGCAAAACCTATAAACAATTGATGTTAGAAAGCCTTTCTTTGGATTTA
This sequence comes from Microcystis sp. LE19-195.1E, assembly GCF_027532095.1. Classification (NCBI taxonomy): domain Bacteria; kingdom Bacillati; phylum Cyanobacteriota; class Cyanophyceae; order Chroococcales; family Microcystaceae; genus Microcystis; species Microcystis sp. LE19-195.1E. The sequence goes on along the minus strand of NZ_JAPZSZ010000011.1, from coordinate 31,223 downwards.
TCCCGGGTGCATTTTACCGGTTCTCTGCCCTACGGTCAATATAAACAGGTTTTACAGGCATCGGCAGCCCATATCTATCTTACTCGTCCTTTTGTGCTTTCTTGGTCAATGTTAGAGGCTATGGCCATGGGTTGCGTCGTGATTGGTTCCGATACTCCCCCCGTGCGAGAATTAATTACTGATGGGGAAAATGGTTTATTAGTGGATTTCTTTTCTCCCCAACAAATAGCTGATCGCGTGGATGAAGTGTTAGATTATCCCCAGGGTTGGCAAAATCTGCGTTTAAAGGCCAGGGAAACTATCAAGCAACGCTACGACCTCAAGCAATGTTTACAGAATCATCTAGATTGGTTATTGAGTTGATGAAATGAGAGCATTTTCCCAAAAATACTGTCTTTTAAAGGATTAATATCGCTATTAAATCCTTTCTCTTACAATTCTAATTCCTTGCCAAGCAGGAATATTACCGGCTCGTCTTTCTTCTAATAATACGGAGGCGATGAAACGGTTAAAAACTTGTTCCCTTTTGATAGAATATTGAGAATTTAATTCTTGGCATTCTGCAACTCTTAAGTTAACCCATAATCTTTAGATAGGCGGAAAAAATCACCATTTTATATTGTTATGTTGATTCAATAACTTTTATCCCTGCTCTAAATTCCCGCAGTGCTTGAGCATGATTTTCTATACTAATACAACGCATCAATAAACCTACATCTAAACTCGGTAAAAGTTGCGATTTACTAACAGCCTCATGTCCCTCATTTCCTAAACTATAAAACAATAACTCGTCGTTCATCCAAAACCAAACTTCAGGGATTTGTAAGCGTTTGTATGCTTCCAGTTTATTAATTCCTCCACTACTAACAACCACCTCAATCACTAAATCAGGATGTTTTCTATTTGCTCCCAACTCATAGGATTTATCACCTTCTCTTTTAACCTTTTCAAATTCATTTTCTAAGGTGACAGAACCAGTAGGAGTAAAATCTAATCCCAAAAATTCTAAATAAATTTCTAGTAAAGCACCAATACGTTCTTTGATAGTTTCGTGTTTTTTCCCTGGCATTTTTCTAATCTCCAAAACTCCATCTAAAAAAGATAACTTTAACCCTGGGCGATCGATTAGCTGTTCAACAGCTTTAAATTCTCTCCAGGTTAAGTCACTAATTAAAATTGGTTCTGCTTCTCGTTCGATGAATGTAGTTATCATAATTTCAACCCAAATTTAGAGAGGGAATTTTTCTCAACATGATATCAGATAAAAGTTGTTAGGGTTAGGAGTCAGTAGTCAGGAGAATTAAGAATGAATAATAAGCAATTGAATGGTCTATTTACAGATTTTATGCCATTTAATCCTTATTTTTGAGGTTTTTGAACCCTCAAAAATTAATTATGCAAGAGATATTATCTAAATTACTTGTTAATACTGCACATTTAAAACTCAAATCTGATAACTGATAACTGATAACTGATAACTGATAACTGTCTTACTCAGCTTTTACCAAACCCTGAGAGCGAATACAGGCCTGTTCCCAGCGACAATCGGGATTAACTTCCACTGGTTTGAGTTGCGCCCAGATTTCGCCTTGAGCATCGGCATAAAAACTATCGATAATAGCGGCAATACGAGTACCAAAAGGTTCGGTAATGAGGACAGAATCGGTCAGATTAAATACTTCGCCATTGGCTCCCGTCGCTTTTTCGATGACGGGAATTTCTGCTTTGGGAATTGGTTTTCGGAATAGAGGAGCCGAATCGGAACGGGGACGGAGAGGAGATTTTATCTCACTACTGACTGATTTTACCGTTTCCTCGGCTGGTTTTTCCTCAATTATTTCTGGAGGGGTTTCTGGAGGTTTGGGGGGTACTGCAGCCCTAGAACCCTTTTTAATAATTTGTAGAGGTTGTAGGGGAGGAGTGGCTTTAATTGGCTCTTCGGGGGGTTCAGGGGTGCTAGGGGTTTTCTTCGGGGGACGCGGCATGATACGACAAGGAAAATAAAAACTATAGAATTATTGAAGCACATCGAGCCACTAACCCGCTCGACCGATGCTTGTATCAATTTTGCTGTGGCTAATTCTTCCCTGGCCCCAGGGCCAGACACCCGCACTACAGCTATCTACGAATTAGTCGATTCCCCTCTCCCCTCCCAACTTATTGAAAAAATTTCTCATTAAGTATTGACAAAAATTCCTAATAAGCTTATGGTTATTTATAGTGTTCTCCTCTTAAGGATCGGCAGTGGAACCGCGCGGCAGTCTCTAACAATGCGGTTCCCATTTTTTTTGGGGAACGATAGAAGGCTTTTAACGTCTCTAAACTTCTAGGTTTCCTCATCCTTTGGCTTTTATGAACGATAATTCCGACCTGTACCTCGATCATCTCACCCATGCGGATACTGTCATTACTGCTGAAATTGTCGAGCATGAGAGTCAATCAACAGATGAGACAGATTGGGCAGCTCTATCCTCTCATTTACGTCAACAAAATCAAGAATTACAAGCGGAGATCTGGCGACGGGAGCAAGCTCTCGGGGAACTGCGATCGCAGTTCCCCGAGCAACATCGTCGCTGGCAAAGTTGCGATACCCTAATCCAGCAGCAAAACGAGGAACTGCAATACGAAAAGCAACAATTACAGCGAGCTTTAGGGGAAATCGAACAGTATCGTCAAGCAGAACAACGGCAACCGATGATTATTGCCAATTTGACCGCAGAATTGACCCGCACGCGTCAACAATTAGCCCGTTTAGAGCGAGAATGTGCCTTAATTCAGGAAAGTTATCAGGAAAAAAGCCAAAAACTGTGCAACTATGACCAGCAATTGCAGGAATTACGCACCCGTCTCCAACGTCAGCAACGCTACACCCTCCAGTATAAAGCGGCCTTAGCCCAGTATTTCCAGCGCGGTAGCGATCGCAATTCTCCCCCGGATTTAGCCATTGTCGCCAAGGCAGCCGCAATCGAGCCTTGGTCTCAGACAGAGAATCAAGAAAGGGATGAAGTGGCTCCCATCGATGAGTTTTTAGCGGAATTAGAGACAATTGAGCCAGTAGAATCCTTAAATAAGAAAGATAGGGATTGGCCCGCACCTATCATCTCCCCTTCCCCGAAATATTCCTCTTTTCGGGTTGATTTGCCCACTTTTATTAAATATCGCCAAGAAGAAAATAATTCCTGAACAACAGAAAGAGAGCCGGCGACTGTCCATGTTTCGTCTCGGCTCTCTATTCTGGTTCGCTCCTCACACTAATTAAAATCTATCATAAGCTGATGGTTTTGTCCACTAAATTCATAAAAGTTAATATTTTTATAAGTACCTAAGCAAAATTAATTACACATCCAAGCCGTCAGCAGTTACTCCGTCAGATTCGGCGTGAGCTTTTGTCAAACGCTTTTTGCTGTGATCAGTAAACAGTGAACTAAAAACTCAAATCTGATCCCTGATAGCTGTCTCCTGTCTCCTGTCTCCTGTCTCCTGTCTCCTGTCTCCTGTCTTCGTTATAGTTCCGTCATCGGCAGCAGTTGCCATTTTTGACGGAGAAGACGGTTAAGTAGTTTTTGACTGACGCTAATCAGGATTAATCTCGATCGCTGAATTGGGGCCGATTCTCCGATAATGCGACAGTTACGCTCAAAATTGAGCATTGCCTCGCAAAAATTTGCGGTTAGGGGATAGGGTTTCTGGCGTTCCCAACAATCACAAACGGTTAAAATTTGCAGGATTAAAGCTATTTCGGCGGGATGATGCCACGATAATAGTTCAGACTCGATTAATCTAATTTTTTCCCGATTGAGCAGTTGTAACAAACCAGAATAGCGAGCGTGAGTGTATTGAAATAAAAAGAAAAATTCTCCTCTGGGATGGAGAGGAAGCTCATCCGAGAAAAATTGCTCGATTAAATCGTTTAGTTTCAGTAACCAAAAGGACAAAAATTGCTGATCTAATAATAATTCTAGCCATCCTTCCCTAAGCTGAATTTGTGGAAAAAAGGTGATTAAATGGTTAAATATGGTTTGACATTGAGCGGACGTAAAATAATAAAACAGAGGTGAACGATAGAGGATAATATCAGTTTTTGGGCAACGATAGAAAGTTAATTTATGGTTGTTTTCTGGAAAAATATTAATTAATTGTTGTTTTAAGCAATGCTCGATCGAGGGATGATTGCAGATAAAATTCATACTCAGAAGGGTAAACGAGGCGTTTTTTGCGGATCAAAATGGTCGGTTTATTCTAGTGTTCTCATGAGAGACATTCTAGATTTTGATACGCTTAATCAACAATCAGTTAATTGTGTCTAACTGATATGAGAACTACGATAAATTTAGCTGATTATTGCAAATCTCGCTGAGTCCACCAGCTTAATACTATTATAATTGTCTGGATTTTCAAACTCGAATTTCCATAAATAATATATATTTGATTTCTTAGCAAAAAATAGTGTAACAATTTTCTTTTTAGTATGCAGTTGCCATTGTCTAGATGGATAATACAACTGTCTGATAATTACATTGTCTATACTTAAGTTTTTGGCTTCAATCAGGACAATTTGGTTCTTGCCTTCATATCCTGCATCCACCTCTGTTTGTACACCTTTAATTTTAAGAACATGATCATTAATTTTTATTGTAAATTCAGGGGTATATTTTCTACCACGAATGGTTAATACTAGGCTATTATCTTTGATAAAGTGACGAATTAGACTCGATGCGTAAGCGAAGTCCAGATGTTGCATTTCTGAATCACCTATCAAAGAAGTTTCTAATTGAAAATCTAATAAAGTTCGATAATTTTGTATGGGTGTTTCTATGATAGGAATATCAACATAACCCTCGCCCTTTAATATCACGTACTCTCCATTCTTGACTGGTAAAATAAACAATCCTAGCTTTTTAAAAACTTCTGGACGGCTTTCTCTTGTATCTTGTTTACATAAAATTCTTACTTCTCTTTCCCCTGTAGTTTCAAAATGTTTTGTGGCTGCTTTAATCTGTTCACCCTTAATAAAATAAGGATGATTACAAAAATCATGATCGTGCAAGTTATATCTATCGAATACAGCTTGCCACCCTCGCTCTCTTGAAGAAATATTTTTATTCATGTCGTCTTTTCTGTTAGACTTGATTTTTGTCAATTATTGATCAGTAATTCCCAGATTTCTCCCCTATTATTGCCCTGGGAATTAATATTTCGTCGGGCTTTTACCCTTTGAATATTATAATCTTTATATAAATCATCAAAAAAATTATTGTCAGAGTCAAAGTTTTTAACGTCGGAATTACTTAAAATAAATTTATAACCTGCCCGATCGACTCGATCGATAAATTCTTTTAATCTTATTTGCTCCTCATCGTTAAAATCTTCTTTAGTATAAGAGGTAAAAGCTGATGTTTTTTTAATCGGTTTATAGGGAGGATCAAAATAAAATAAAGTCTTGTTATTGGCATAATTTAGGGTTTGGACAAAATCTCCTTGTAGGATCGTTACTTTTTGTAAATGATGGTTGACAGCTAATAAGTTTTCTTCATTGCAGATCAATGGTTTGACATATTTTCCAAAAGGGACATTAAAAAGTCCTTTGCTATTGACTCTATAAAGTCCATTAAAACAAGTTTTATTGAGAAATAATAACAAAACTGTTTTTTCTAGATCGTCATCGCAGCTGCGAGAATTAAATTCTATTCTTTTATCCAAAAAAAACTTTTGTTGTTCCTCTAGATTTTTAAGTTCATAAAAATCCTGCTGAATTTTTTTAAGCTTGACTATTAATTCTTTGACATTATTTTTAATAACATTATAAGCCATGATTAAATCAGGATTGATGTCATTAATAATGACTTTTTGGACAGAAGAAAAATTATTTAAGACTGAGAATAAAACTGCCCCACCTCCGACAAAAGGTTCAATGTAGTTAAACTGACAATCTTGAGAAATCTGGGAATTAATCAAAGATAGAATATTGGGAACCAGTTGAGTTTTGCCTCCCGCCCACTTTAAAAAAGGTTTGCCGCTAACTGTTTTCCTTTGAGACAAAGAAGTGGTCATTATTCCTACCAGATTATCCTAATTTATTCAATTTACAGTGCAATTCAAGAAAACCTGAAAGGCGGATTTGGTATCAGAAAGGTAAACGGGGCATTTTTTTCAATACTGATTCAATTTGGTTGATTAAATCCAGCAGACGATTGCCATCCACATGAACCTCGCTGGTGGGATAATTGTCGAGGACTTCGATGATTTGAATCTCGTTATCGTTGAGGGCAGAAGTGACTAAGGAACCCCGTAAAGCTTGCCGACTAGCGGCTCGATTGGGGGTGTGGACAATTTCGGCGGCATAATCTAGCAAACTTTCGCCAAAAAAACTATTAAGAAATTTGGAAAGAAAGACGGCATCCACCGCTACCCGACGATTAAGGATTTTACGGAATTCTTCGGGTTTTTGGTTAGCCATCTTTAATTGTGCCGCTAAAGCGGGAGCTAATTCGCCTGTTTCGCTCAATTGCTTTAATTCTGATACCGATACAGACCCTTGGAAGATGTGGTATTTGATGATAGCTGATTCGGCGGCTGACAAAGACTGACAAACACCGAGAAAGATAGATATTCCTAGGGGAAGTAAAAGATTTTTGAACATAAACCAAAGGTGCAAAACAAGCGATAAGCGATCGGGATGATTGACTCATTCTAGCGGGATTGGTTGCCGCTTAGGAAAAACTTAAGACGGGGTTGATTATCTAGAGATGAATTTTTTAGTCACCCAACTAGGAGCAGAAAGCTGATAGCTTAATGCTAATCATTAATTTACATTCGCGAGAGGGCAGCGATTTTTGCTAGTTTATCTTTTTCCAAACCGTTGAGATCCTCTAGCTTCAACCATCCTTCCTTTAATAGTTGAGCAAAGACAAAAATTAGGGAAGTATAGCGATAGTCATATTTACCATCAATCTGATGTCGTCGGGCGCTTAGATAATCGTGCATTTGCCAGATATCATCTAAAACCGTGATCTGACCAGACTGTTCTTTAATATGTTCTATTAAAGTGCTAGTTTCTCGCTGATAGGCTTTTTGGAAAGCAGTTTGAGCAATTTCTTGTTCCGTATCTGACCAAATTATTTCACTCATAGGCATGATTTTAGTTTTAGGGATGATAATTTTGGGTTTGTGAACTACCTCGACTCTTTTCGCCGACATCTGTTAAGAATGATTGTTTAGTTATTCTTACCTAGATCAGAGAAGAAACCGGTGTATTTCCCAATTTTTTAAGTCAGCCTTTTAATTGTAGAAAAAAAAGAGTTCACTTGACAAGGAACTCTAATAAGTTTCATCAGAATTTTTAATGATTTCTCTCAGTAGCTATTTAGCCACGGGCAAAGTTTAATAATTCTTTCGGAGAAGCTAATAAATCGATCGCTACGAAGAAAATTTTATTATCAGGAGTTAGGAGGAAGCGCCATGCCATATTCATACCCACACCCGCACCAAACCAGGGGGTTTGTACTTTTCCCGTCACTTTAATCTGAGTAAAACCGTCATCGGCGGGTTCTACCACACCGCATTCGGGGATTAATTTCAAATTTTGGCATTCTTCGCGGAAAAAGCGATATACTGCCTCTTTACCGACGATGGGACGTTGGAAAGGTGGTTGCAGAGCGCCGTCAGGGGTGAATAATTCAATTAATACATCAAAGTCATTGGCGTTGAGGTTGTCCATATAGTTGAGGACGGTGGCATTGGTAACGCCTTCAATGCTAACTTTGGTCCGTTCGGCAATATTTTGGGGAGGAACCACGGGTTCGGAAATACGGTTATAATCGCCTAGTTTCTTGGGATCGTAGCCCATATCGACCACACAATTCCGCAGAACGGTGATTTGTTGTCCCGACTCTAATTTTTTAATCCCGTCTAAAACTGCGCTGGCATTAGCAGATAGTTGATAACCCTTGGGAATTGGGGCAACACTGCCATCTTCCATCCATTGTCCTAATTGATACCAGAATCCCAGTTTGATATTAGCAGACCAAGTGCCGTAGGTACGACAAATCGGGGTGTCAGCATGGTTCGCTAAGTCGCACATCACCTGCGACTGTTGCAGGGGTGACATCTGCCGAATTTCATTCATGGTTTTTTCGGCAAACACCATACTAGCAGCGCCGGGGGCGGCAACGGTGATGGTTTTGCCCATTTCTAGGTAGGCAAACCAAATCAAGGCTAGTTGATCTTCGGTATTCAGCTGATTGAAACGCGCAATCGTGGCAGGAACCACATCCGCTGATAGCGTGTTGGGGAAAATGCTCCGCGCTGATTCGATCGTAAACGGCATAGATTCACCTTGAAGTAAAGTTTTGTATCAATTTACTCTCATTCTATCATATTTGCGCCCCAAGGCAGCACCGATGGAGAAACTTTCCCAAAAAAGCTGTACTTTAGATCACACTTGCCCGGGATTATCACAAAATCTTAATGGTTGAACAACTGTTCCATCACTGATCTAGGGTTGGCGGCAAAAAGTTTTTCGTGGGGCAGGGTGTGGGGTGTGGGGTGTGGGGTGTGGGGTTTTTTAGGGGGTCAATTACCTAATTTTCAGGGAAAAAGTCCAGGAATTTTACCCCCGATCACTCCAATGCTAGGCACTTTTTGAGGTCAAAAAAGCCTAAAAACCTTATCCAACAAGCTTTTTAGATTTATTCAGCAAACCCTATTTAGGGTTGGCGGCAGCAGCGAGCGATCGCTGTTTGGCGATGCTAGATAACGGAAAGTATCTCTCAAGGATGATTTTTGCTGCTCTAACTCGTTTTGAACCAGGGACTACTCTTGATGATCCCTAGTTTTTTCTAGCATTTCTCACCCCGTAGCAGGCCGTAAATTTCATCCGTATAGTCATAAAACTGAGCTTGTCGTTTAATTTTATAATTACGATCTACGGGTAAATTAATTGTTAATTCTCGTTGTATAGTCCCTGGCCTAGCACTCAAAACATAAATACGTTGAGCCAAAAAAACCGCTTCATCCACATCATGGGTAATCATTAAAATACTACACCTGATTTTTTGCCAAATTTCAATTAAATATTCGTGCATTCTTTCTTTGGTTTGTACATCTAAAGCGGCAAAGGGTTCGTCCATTAATAAGACTTTGGGATGACAGGCAAGAGAGCGGGCGATCGCCACCCGTTGTTTCATCCCACCCGATAGTTCTCTAGGATAAGCATTAGCGAATTGAGTTAAACCGACAATATCCAGATAATAACAGGCCACTTCCCAGCATTCTTTTGTCGATAATCCCTGTAGTTTTAAGCCAAATTCAACATTTTTTTGGATCGTCATCCAGGGATAGAGTGTATAATTTTGAAAAACCATGCCGCGATCGGCTCCTGGCCCTGTCACTTCAACACCATCAACGGTAATTTTGCCGGAAGTGGGCAGCTCTAAACCCGCAATCATTCGCAACAAAGTTGATTTTCCCGAACCAGAGGCCCCGACCGCACAGACAAATTCAGCACTTTCAACGTGTAAATTAATATCTTTTAGAGCGACCACAGCACCTCGTTTAGTGATGAAAATTTTATTGAGTTGAGTAATTTCTAAGTGCATTAAGGTTCTTCTCTTATCATTAAAATAACTTTACTGGTGACAGAATAAACTCTGTTATTGAGTTTTTAAGTTAACGAGTAATTGACCATTTACAAGTCCACTGCAAAAACAAACGAAAACTTAAATCTAGGGCAAAGCCAATAATTCCTAGTACAATTAAACAGGCAAAAATTTCATCGGTTCTCAGAAATTTCTGAGCCAATAAAATGCGTTTGCCTAATCCATTATCGGCCGCCACCAATTCCGCCACCACTACCAAATTCCAGGCGGCCGCCATATTAACGCGAAAAGTATCGATAATATTAGGAATAATATAGGGAGTAATCACTTTAAATAAAACCTGTTTTCGAGTTCCCCCAAGAGTATAAGTTACTTCGATTAATTCCCGGGGGATAAACTTAACTGCATCCATAATCATCAGAGTATTAAAGAAAATTGTCCCGATAAAAATCAGCATAATCTTTGACGTTTCTCCAATACCCAAATAAATAACCAATAGGGGAATAAAAGCAGGAGCGGGCATATAACGTACAACGCCAATGATCGGTTCCATTAAACTACGAATACTCGGAAAAGTTCCCATTAAAATCCCCAGGGGAATAGCAAACAATCCTCCCAAAAAAAAGCCCCCAACTACTCGTAAAAAACTGGTCATAGTATCTTGAATTAAAAAGCCCTGTTCTGCCAATTTTCCTAAGGCCTGAATAACGGCTAAAGGAGAAGGCAAAAATACGGATTCAATGCCCGCAAAACTAGAGATTAGTAACCAGAAAATAAGCGGGACAATAATAGAGGAAACCATTAAAGTCCACTTTAGGGATTCGGGAATATCCTCGGTAATCCGCCAAAAAGTGCTTTGAGGAAGCGTTTTAGGTGTTGTGGTCATGGGATTTTCCAAAGAAAAGAATAATTTTGATAGCCAATATCACCCAGTTATCAAACAATTCTTGCAGTCAACTTGTCTCCCTAATCAATCTTGTAGATAGAGAATTGGAACCTTTAATTTCTCGATCTACAAGAGGGGCTAATTAGGCTTTTTTGTCTTGATTTGCCAACGCCTTGACAAATTGGGCATCTAGAATGGTTGTTAGATCGGGGACTTTTTTAATAAAGCCAACTTCCATCATAAAATCAGCCATTTTTTGAGCAGCAAAGGGCATATTTTTCATGGTTTTCCCTGGACTAAAGGCTTCTAGGTTTTCTTCTAAGGTAAAAAACTTCGTTCCCTCTTTATATAGGGCTAATTCTTCTGGACTAATGCCCGCACGCTTGGCCATAATCTCATCGGCTTTTTGGGGATTTTTAGCCATAAACTCTCGAACATCAAACCAGGTTTTGACAAGAGCCTGAACCTGTTCTGGTTTTTCTTTGATTAATTTGGCACTGACAACTAACAAATCAGGAATAGCACCTGAAAAAGCTTTAGAACTAATTAATTCTTTAGAACCTTTTCGTTTAAGGGCTGTTGACCAAAAAGGTGGAAAAGCACCAACTGCATCTACTTTTCCCGATGCAAAAGCGGCAGCAGCAGCCCCTGTTTCCATGGGGACAATTTGCACATCTTTACGGCTCATTCCTTCTTTTTCTAGGGCTAAACTGAGGAGAAAGTCACCGACAACGCCTTCTTCGACAGCAACTTTTTTGCCTTTTAAATCTTGAATCGTTTTAATCTCTTCTGTGACAATAACTTTGTCATTTCCCGACGAGTTATCATTGACTAAAACAGCAACTTGACCATTCACTGCATCTCCTGCAAAAGCGATTGTATCGTTGAGAGTTTGGCTATTTCCATCTAATTGTCCGGCAGCTAAAGCTTGCAAGGATTCAAGATAACCATCAAACCATTTCATTTGAACATTAGCCCCATTTTTAGCAAATAATCCCTCTTCTTCAGCGATCGCCCAGGGCCACCAACCGGCCCAGTTACTATAACCGATGACAATGGGGGCAGTATTACTCAGAGAACTACTTGCATTGGGGGTTTGCTGAGGAGCTTGATTGCAACTAACGGTCAGGAGTAAGCTACTAAAAAAAACGAGAGGTAAGGAGAAAAAATTGCGCCGTTTCATAGGTAATAGCCTTTAGAGATGACAGCTAGTAAAACAGAAATAAATCTCAAAAACTGTTACTGATTAACAATTCAAAAACCTCGGAGTATTGACTTGGCTTTTTAGCCAATTTAACCACTCTTCTAAACCTTCTCCTGTTTGAGCAGAAAGAGCGATAATCTTTACATCGGGATTCATAGAACGAACATTTGCCTCTAAACGTTTTAAATCAATCTCTAAATAAGGAGCCAGATCTAATTTAGTAATAATCAGACAATCCGCTTCTTGAAACATAATTGGATATTTGAGGGGTTTATCTTCTCCTTCAGTAATACTTAATAGAGCAACTTTAGCGTGTTCCCCTACCTCAAATTCGGCGGGACAAACTAGATTTCCGACATTTTCCACCAACAACAAATCAAACTCTTTGGGGTTGTAATCTTCTTTGAAACGATGAATTCCCCCAGCTACCATTTTGGAATCTAAGTGACAGGAGCGACCCGTATTAATGGCAATCACGGGAACTCCATATTGTCTCAGGCGCTCTGCATCTAGTTCTGTGGTCATATCTCCTTCAATAACAGCCATTTTTAATTGATCTTTTAAGGCTGCGAGGGTTTTTTCCAATAACACAGTTTTACCGGCACCAGGACTACTCATCAGGTTTAAACAGGTAATGCCCCACTCGTCAAAATGTTCCCGGTTGTGATCGGCTCCTGCTTGATTGGCATGAAGTAGATTAATTTCTAGGGCCGCGTCAAAAGTTTGGTGCATTTTAATTGACAATGAATAATTGATCATCGAACTTGTAGAAGCGATCGCCCAACTTTGTTTAAAAATCTAAAGAATATTCAATGTGGTCAATTTTTAACTCTCGACCTGAACGAATATCCTCCATCGGTGATCGACAAGTTGGGCAGGAATATTGCTGGCCAATTTGGGGTTGATAATCTTTTTGGCAGCAATGACAATAAGCAATTAGGGGAATATTTTTAATAGCTAATTCCACGCCGGCAAGAAAAGTATTGGCAGTTTGAACTTCAAAGGCAAATTGTAAACTGACCGGTTCGACACAGGTAAATTCACCAACCATGAGATGAATTTTTTCAATTTTGAGCTTTTCAGGTTGGCTATCATACCAATCTCGAACTGTCATAATTAACGCCTTGGTCATATCAGTTTCGTGCATAATATGCTGAAGTGGCTACTCCTTTTCTACTCTCTCTAGCTGCATTTTTTGGGCAATTTCGGTCGTTAACTCTCCTTTGTTGTTAGCGTTTAAAGAACAAATTAAAATAGTTAATCTGTCTAAATTTTCATTAGTCATCCAATCCATTAAAAATCCAAGATAATTCTGAACACTTTTTTCTGCTTGTTTGCGACTTTTCCAGACACGCGCCATTGACAAGTCATTAGTAATACCAGCAAAAGGTTCATCTGATTCATCTTGATCAAGATAGGGCAAAGCATTTTCAGCAGCAGCATAAATTTTAGGATCAGATACTAGAGTTAAAACGTAACCTAACCTTTTGTTAATAGGAGTTCCAAATCCTTTGGCCATCGGTGTTTCTTCGCGAATGTGTTACCTCTCTAATTATTGCTGCTTTTGTCCTTAAATCCAAGGTTCATCAACCTCCATATTGGCATCAGAATGAATATAATAGGGCTTTTCTTTACGGGGTAATTGACCTGAAATAACCAGATGAGCCATGGCATCACAAATAACACGGGTAGCCATCAAAGAGGTCATATCACTAATATCGTAGGGAGGGGAAACTTCCACCACTTCCATACCACAAATGGGAGCTTTTTGGATAATTTTACCCAATAAAGCTAAGGCTTCACGGGGTAATAACCCGCCCGGTTCCGGCCAACCTGTACCGGGGACAAAACCGGCATCAATGCAATCAATATCGAAACTAATCCAAACGCAATCCGTGCCATCTAAAGCTCGTTCTAAGGCAAATTCGGCGGCGGCATCAATGCCTCGTTCTACAATGTCGGTGACGGTCAAAATATTAGTGGCCCGCTCGCGGCAAACTTTAACACCTTGACGGGGAACTTGCCAACCACCAATCCCTAATTGGACGAGATTCTTGGCAGGAGCATTTTTCATATTGGTGGCATGAAACCAGGGGCAAGTGTGCATCCGTTCATCTAAATCTGTTTCCTGGGTATCCACATGGCGATCAAAGTGAATAATACCGACTTTTTTATCCCCTAAATGCCGACAAATACCCCGCACCGTCGGAAAACCAATGGAATGATCACCCCCTAAAATAATCGGCAATGCGCCGGAACTAAAGACATGGGCAACCCCCTTCGAGATTTGATCGAAGGACTTTTCATTATTAGCAGGAATGGTGAAAATATCCCCCAAATCACAGAGCGTAATTTGTTCGCGCAAATCTACCCCTAATTCAAAATTGTAGGGTGTATAAAGGGCCGAAATCCGCCGAATTCCCTGGGGACCAAAACGAGTTCCGGGTCGGTAAGTTGTCCCCGAATCATGGGGAACACCCACGATTGCCACGTCATAATTGCCCACATTCCGCACATCTTCCAAATAGGGAGCCTTCATAAAGGTGTTAATTCCCGCATAGTGGGGTAACTCACCCCTGGAAAAGGTGGGAATACTGCGATCGCGAATACTATCGGCCGCCTCTAAACCGTAGGTTAACCCCTGAGAAACTTCCTGTTGCCAACCGGTTAGGGGCAAATGGCGTTCTTTTTCTAGGGCCTGTTGAGCTTCAGTTAAATGCGGGGGTTGAAAAGTAGATTCCTCGGACATCATTTCACCTCAAAATACAATAACCCGGGAGTCTTCAAAGACACTGCCTCAAAACAGTTATCCTTAAAGTCTCCCGGGCTTTTATCCCGCCGTGTAGCCAGCTTAGACGGAAAAAATTTTTGATCCGCTCATTTAAGACTAGCTTGCTCCTCTCGGACCTGACATTTAAGGACGCTTAAATCGGAACCCTAGAAGCAATTTCTTTGACCTTAGACGATCTCAATCCAAAAAACAGTATCACAGACTACATAAAAGGGATTTTTCCCGCTTAAATATGGTTTGCTGAAAAAGTCTCTTGGTGGGGGCAGGGTGTGGGGTGTAGGGTTTTACCAGTTTTCAGGTGGTCAACTACCTAATTTTCAGGGAAAAAGTGCCTAAATTTTGGCGTTGTCAGATCAGAATATGAAGAATGAATTGCGACACAACGAAAGCCTTGCTCTTAAAGCGTTGTCAAGTCTGCTCTCATGCGCGATTATCTTCACACTTGACAACGCTTGTCATTTTTGGTAAGTTATGGCGTAATTGCAAGCTCAACAATATTTTTTAGGAGGCGTTTATTTGTGACATTAGCAAAACTAATCAAAAACTCCGTTGGGAGGGGATAATACTTATCAGTCTCTCCATCGCCAGTGGAGTACAAGCGGCAACTATTACAATTCCAGTGACCGTTAACAGCAAAGCTGCTCCTTGGCTCTGGAATAATACGACTCTGAATACAGCTTATCAATATGGAGTGAACGATAACATAGCTCCAAGTACAATCAATAGCAGTTCTGGGTTAGATTTTGCCGCCGGAAATGCTCTGACAATTAATTATCTCAACGGGAAGACCAGTGCTTATGGAACTTCTCCTGAAGTAGAGGCAAAAGGTTATTTCGGCTCATCCCCCACAAATGGCTTTGGGGGGAGTAGCGGATTAGGGTTTCCCAGCAAATATATGACGGCTGATTGGGATACTTACCTAAATCAGCTAGTAGGTACGTTTGCTGATGCAACTGGAGCCATCATCGGTACACCTTTTGCTATTGGGTTAGGACGTACAGTTTCCATTCCAGTGGGTGCAACTCAACTTCAATTAGGAATTAACGACGATATCTTCGCCGATAATACAGGGGAATTAAACCTTACCGTCTCCCAATCTGTATCCGTTCCCGAACCTAGCACAATTTTCGGCTTAGGTGTATTAGGATTTGGTGCTTTCTTGAAGCACAACCTAGCTCAATCTAACAAGTCAAATAAACAGGACAACTAAACGGGTTAAATTTTGGGCGCAATGTTTGCGCCCCTACCATTGGCTCGATAATATTATTGTAGGGGCGAATTGCATTCGCCCCTAATAACTTCTGCTGCTCACCAATATGTGAGAGAAAGTCACAAATACAAGATGCAGCCTACGCCCTTTCTTATCACCATAACTCCGGCAAGCAGAATTAAGATGAGTTAGAGTTTAAATGCTTGGGAAAATAGGTTTCGTAGGCGCACGGATTTTCCATTATGAATATAATATCATGTCAAGTCGCCTTTGTCAAGAGAAATTTTGACAACATCCAGATTTAGTAAAACTTAGTTAGACGGCCCAAATTTCCGCTTTAACTTCAAGCTAACAATCCGTCCTAACCCACCACCATCGACTGTGGTTGGTGTAATTGAATGATGGACTCTGAAAAGTAAATCCCTAACCCTAGTGGATTAGAGATGAAGATTGATTGAATGAACGAATCATAGTCAATCACATAATCACATCAATCATAGTTAAGACTGTTGGAAAATAGGTTTCGTAGGCGCACGGATTTTCCATTATGAATATAATATCATGTCAAGTCGCCTTTGTCAAGAGAAATTTTGACAACATCCAGAAAAACGTAGCCTATTGTAGGGCTAATTCATGAATTAGCCCTACTGGACTGTTTCAGCTAATTTGGTGTATTAGAAAAATGCTATAAATTCTATAATCTAAGATTTTAAGCCGAAATCTATTGCCCTATTTTAGTTGAAACAGTCTAGTAGGGTGCGTTAGACGGCAAAAATTTACGCTTTGACTTCAAGCTAACAATCCGTCGTAACGCACCACCAATCATCGACTATGATTGGAATGATTGAATGATAGACTATGATTGAATTAATCACTGATAACTGATAACTGATAACTGATAACTGATTACTGATAACTGATTACTGATGACTGATGACTGATAAAGCTATGACACTCAAAGAACAACTAATTAAAGAAATCGAGCAGACACCTGACACCCTTTTGACTGAATTACTTGACTTTTTGCTCTTTATCAAAGAACGACATACTGCAATAGAAATTACAGAAGAAGAGCAAGCTAACATAATCGCTTCTGAATCAGCTTATCAAGCAGGAGACTATCTAACCCTCGAAGAATATGAGGCAACTCAAGCGTGAACTACAGAGTTATTATTCCGAAACCCGTTCAAAAACAACTAAACAACTTACCCAAACAACAACGCGAACGCTTAATTACTGCCATTAGACTACTTACCGATACACCTCGTCCTAGCGGAGTCAAGAAACTCAAAGGATATGATGAAACCTACCGAATTAGAATAGGGGATTATCGCATCATTTACAAAATTCAAGATCAAGAAATGCTGATTATCATATTGAGTAGTATTCATCGAAAAGATGCTTATTGAACCTCTCAGTAGGTGGGTGTAATTCAATATAAGATGAACGTAGGTTGGGTTGCCTATAGATATTGCTAATCAACAGGATCATCATCTTTATGGAGTTCCCAAATCTTAAGCAAAGTAGAACCTCTCTATCGAGAAGCGATTAAGATTGCTACCCAAGTATTAGGGGAAAATCATCCCTATACCCAAACCGTTTATCAGAATTATCTGAGGATGCTGTCTTAACTATGATTGGAATGATTGAATGATGGACTATGATTAGGGAGCTAGTTAAGAGTTTCTGAAAAGTAAATGCCTAACCCTAGTGGATTAGAGATGAAGATTGATTGAATGAACGAATCATAGTCAATCAAATAATCACATAAATCATAGTTAAGACCATTGGAAAATAGGGTTCGCAGGCGCACGGATTTTCCATTATGAATATAATATCATGTCAAGGGGCTTTTGTCAAGAGAAAATTTTTCTGACCCGGAAGGAATTCAACCTAGATAAAAACTGAGGATCAGAGCCACTAAAAAAGTCATTAACAGGCATAAAATTCCGAAATAAAGGACGATTTTAGGACGGAAAGCTGATAGGAGGAGGATAAAAGCTTTAATATCAATGAGGGAAGCGACCAGTAAAAAAGCTAGAGTGGAACCCACGGACAGATTAGTAATTAAAGAACCGGGGACAAAAGTGCTAAGACTAGCATTAACAGCGAGAGTGAAACCAAAAAACAACTGCACGAGAATTTGAGTAGCGGGAGTATTCCCCCAGGCAATTAATTGACTCTGAGGTAATAATAGCTGAAAGACACTAGCGATCGCACAGCCAATGATTAATAATCCCCCTAATTCCAGTGCTTCATCAATAAAGTTATCGAGAAATAGCTGCAGAGAAATTGGCCAAGCTTGCCTATCTCTAGTTTTATACTCATAAACAAGATTGCCGACTCTTTGTAGGGGTTGACTGGCTGCTTCCTCCGGTAAAAAACTACCGGAAAGAACTAAACTCGATTCTAGGGGAATTTCGCTATCGGTGCGGGGTTTTTCCCGATAGAAACTAAAGAGAGTGCCGATAAAAATTGCCATTAACCAGACCGAAAGCGATCGATAGAAGAAAATACTAGAATAGGTGAAAGTCTGCCAAGTTAGCCAAAGAGTGACGATATTTAGGGTAGGTGCAGCGGTGAGAAAGCTAAACACCACCCCTGGGGGTACTCCCTCTAATAAGAATCTTCTAGCGACGGGAATCGTGCCGTATTGTCCGACCGGTAGGATTAATCCGATGGCACTGCCAACGATCGCTCCTAACAGTCGATTACGGGGAAATATCGCCGCTAATCGCTGTTTATTGACGAAAACCAGCAAAAAACTGGAAACGGCCGTCCCGAAAAGTAAAAAGGGAAGCGAGGTCAAGACTAAACTAAGAAAAAAAGTAACAGCGATAGAAATTTGATTCATGAATAGGGTTCAAGATCGGAAGCTATCCTACAAAATAGCAGATAAGGTAAAAAGTAAAAAGATCGGTTTTAGATGCAACAATAGGTTAGTTTGTTGAAATCAAAAATTAAAAAGAATGTAAAGCGATTAATTGTGCCTCAGCTTTATGAAGGGATTCTAACCATTCTTTTTCGGGATCGCTATCGGCAACTATTCCCGCTCCCACTTGTCCCCAAACGGTGTTTAAATTCCCTTGAGTAGTCATTAATAGGGTACGGATGAGAATATTCAAATCTAAATGACCCCGTAGGTCAATATAGCCACAGGAACCATAGAATAAATTGCGTCGCACCGGTTCCAATTCTTCGATAATTTCTAGACAACGAACTTTCGGACAACCGGTAATTGTTCCCCCGGGGAAAAGAGCTTTAATTAAATCAATAGCATGATACTTTTTATCTAGTTTTCCTTGAACATTACTGACCAAGTGCATAACGTGACTATAACGCTCGATCGTCAGTAATTCATCAACATCAACCGATCCCCATTCACAAACTCTACCCAGATCATTACGTTCTAGATCCACTAGCATAATATGCTCGGCGCGTTCTTTTTTATTAGTTAATAGTTCCTCGGCCAATTGTCGATCGAGTGCCTCAGTTTTACCCCGGGGACGGGTTCCAGCGATTGGTCTAGTGCTGGCTATTCCTCTTTCTAATTTCACCAATCTTTCGGGAGAACAACTAATCATTTCGCCCCAAGGGGTGCGCCAATAACTGGCAAAAGGAGAAGGGTTAATCTGTTGTAAACTGCGATAAATTTGCCATCCTTTTGCCCTAGTTGTGCTTTGAAATCTTAGGGATAAATTTGCTTGAAAAATATCGCCTTTTCTGATATAATCTAACGCTTTTTTAACAGCTTTTTCGTAGTCGAGTTGAGAAGTATAAAAGATTAAGGGAGAGGGACGAGGATCGATAAACTCAAAATCGGGGTTAGTGGTTAAAGATTGTTCGTATTTATCTAAATCTTCGGGTTTGCTGGCAGCTAACCAGAGAATTTGTGCTTGGTGATCGAGAATGGCAAAACTATCCGGTTCATACCAATAAGCGACGGGAAAAGGGAGAGTATCAGCTTTCCTGTCGGGTAATTTTTCTATTTCCCAAGCTAAATCGTAGCCTAACCACCCCAACCAACCGCCATGGAAAGGAAGATGATCGGGAAGAACATCAGATCGAGTTTGGGGGAGTAAACTGCTTAAAAAGGGCAAAATTTCCCCTAGTGCGGGGGTCCAAAGCTGACGCGGGGAACCAGCACAAAGAGAGTAACGGGAGAGGGAATTACCCGGATAGGGACTTTCTAGTAAAGTAGCGATCGCATCTTGGGAGAATAAGCAGGCAAAAACCTCGGAACCGGTGCGCTGATGCAGAGGAAGCGATCGCCAATGCCATGCTAAAGGTTTTTGCATCTAAAATCGCGGGCCAAAATAGCTGGTCAATTGGGTATAAATAAGGGTTTGGTGTTAGTTGTGGGGGAGTTGCTCTTTCCTATCTGCTAACACCTATTATCTTAGTCCTAAATGTTTGCTGCCTCCTAATTATCCCCGATAATCGAGGTCAATTTCTTTAGAACCGCCGCGCTGTAATTGGCCTAATAATTCCCCTAACTGACTCCAAACCAAACCACCAATAAAGATAGTCATAGGGAGAGAGATAGCGTAGGCAACCCAACCATTGAGAATAAATATATCTAATCCCGAGGCAAGGAAAAGACAGATTCCTACACAAATACCGATAAAAGGAATTTGTAAGGAACTAGATTTTAAAAGATTTTGATCGTCTGAACCCTTATTTTTATACCAATTGTTAACCACTTGCTTGAGACTAGCTTCAAAAGCGGCCCCGCAGGTAATACCGATAAATAAACCGGCAAAAACTAGAAAATAGGGCGGTTGGGGCAGAAAATAATAATCCATAGAAAAAGTGATTAACCGATGATGACCTTAAACACTTTAACGCGAACTGGTTTCTCCCGGAAGGACAGCGGCCACACCTTGGGACGATAATTCCCGAAAAGCGCTCATGGCCACATCCAAGAGTCGCCGCGGTTGCAATTCTCCTTGAATTAAACCCCAGAGACGTTGCACTTCGGCAGTATGGAGACGGTCATCTTCCGTTAAAGCTAATAGCAATTGACGACGCAGATAACGACCTTCTTCCGATAGAAGAAAAGTGATGCCTAATTGCGCGGTGGGCAGTAAATCGAAGTTACTTTCCGAGCGAGCCATTGTAATCATGTTTTCTAGGCGTTGCCACTGGAATTTACCGTCTTTGAACAGCACATCCAGTAAACGCCGCCGCAGTTGGGGCGATTCCCCGGTCAGGAGACGTTTAGCAACGTAGGGATAGGCCACTTGGACGATTTTGAAGTTAGGATCGAGGGTGAGGGCCAAACCTTCTTGGGTGACGAGGGAACGAATAATCAGGGCGAATTTGGCGGGAATCCGGAAGGGATACTCGTACATCAATTCGGAGAAATCATCGGTAATGGTGCGGAAATTGAAGTCACCGACCCTTTGGCCGATGGCATTGCCTAAAACTCGTTCTAGAGCCGGAATAATTGGTTTTATATCCGTTTCTGGGGTTAAAAATCCCAGTTTGACAAAGTTGCTGGCCAGGTTTTCGTAGTCTTTGTTAATTAAATCGACGACGCAACTAGCGAGGGTTTCTTTAGTTTCCTCCTCTAACTGGTCCATCATGCCAAAATCGATATAGGCCATGCGACCATCAAAAGTGGCGAAAAGATTACCCGGGTGGGGATCAGCGTGAAAAAAGCCGTGTTCGAGGAGTTGCTGTAATCCGGAGGTGACGCCGATTTTAACGATATTATTGGGGTCTAATCCTAAAGCTTTGATGTTCTCGGTATCGGTGAGTTTATAGCCATCAATCCATTCCAGGGTGAGGACGCGGCGACCACTATAACGCCAGTAGATACTGGGAACTTTAACTTCGGGGTTATTTTGGAAGTTGGTGGCGAATTTTTCAGCGTTGCGACCTTCGTTTTGATAGTCGATTTCCTCAAAGAGTTTGATGCCGAATTCATCGACAATCAGGGTGAGGTCGTGGCCGAGATTGAGGGGTAATAAACGACCGAATTTTTGGGCAGCCCAGCGCATTAGGTATAAATCGAGGCTTAAAAGCGCCCGCAGCCCGGGCCGTTGCACTTTAACGGCTACTTCTTCGCCGGTGGGGAGTATCGCTTTGTAAACCTGTCCTAAACTAGCGGCAGCTACCGGGGTGGGGGATATTTCTCGATAGGCTTTTTCTACAGGCATCCCCAATTCTGTCTCGATAATGGCAAAAGCAATGTCGTTATCGAAGGGGGGAAGTTGGTCTTGCAGTTTAACTAATTCGTCTAAAAAGTCTCTGCGAACGAGGTCGGGACGGGTAGAGAGAGCTTGACCGACTTTGATGAAGGTGGGACCCAAACGGGTGAGAATTTGCCTAAGTTCGCTGGCACGCTGGTATTTATTGGCTTCTTCTTGCTTTGTCCATTTGTCCCAGAGGAGACTGAGGAGAAATAATCCTAAAGACCAAATAATCACGAAAGCGCGACCGAACAATTGCCAAGGTTTGTAACGGTATTCTTGAGCGATCGCTGCTGCACTGTAAGGAGTGAACTGTGTTTCTTCTCGTTTCCGGTCAGTTTGACTGTCTTGATGCCGACTCACTAGCTAATCTCTATATATCTTACGCCACTTCATATTGTAGCTAAGTTCCTGACATCAGTATACAAAACTACACATTATTTAATGATTGTTATAATTCCCTGAGAAATCATAAGTATTTATAACTAGACTACCGGGGAAATTCTCGGCTAGTGGATGTCCTCAAGTACCTGATGGATATTTTCAACAAGCTGTTCTATAAAGTTAACGGCATCATTAACCATATTTTCATCGATATTCCAGCGACTGCCAATGCCATAACTCGGGTCTATATCAGCTTCATGGGCGATTTTGTTCCTTCGCTCAACAATTGCGCTAAGTTGGTTTTTAATATCTTTAGCTGGTTTATTTAGTTTGCTGGCCACTTCTTTCCACAATTCCTTGGCTGAAATTAGTCTAATGGCATCCGCTATCTTGTTCGGTTGTTGATAGCTTTCATAGCTGAGTTTTTCTCTAATTTCAGCCTCTAGCCAATGATTACTATTAAGTTTGTTGGTGAGGAGATTTTCAATCATTGGTAGTACCTCGGAAATTGAGCGAGATTCTTGACCAAAAAAAGAACCGTAGTTTTGTTGAATTTCGTTCTCTAACCAAGAGCCAATACTAATAGCTATCAATCGTTCTTGTCGTGCGCCATTCAAGGAGACTTTAAAACGAGAAAAGGCAGATTGAGAACTGTTAGGAGTGGGAGAAGGTTCTGAACGTTGGCCTCGATAAATTTCTAGCATTCCTAGAGTAACCACTTCGTGAATATAATAATCTAAAGCGCTTACAGTCAGGACTAAAGCGGCTCTGAGGATATCCGATACATCTAGGGCGGAAGTAGTCTGAGATTTGAGGGAATTGTGGATAGCGATCAAGTCACGAACGCGGGCAATGCTAAGGCGAAATTGTTCAATTGCTAACTGCATAAATCTCGGAGGTAAGACCGATAACTTTGTCTGCTAAGTCAGAAAAAATCTTTTTAAAGTCCTCTTGTTTTTCTTGGGCTTTACCTAACACTTTACCCTGCCACTTAGCTGATTTCAATTGTTCAGAAGTTAGCGCAAAAACAGGCATTTGATGCTCTTGAGATAAGGCAATAAGACTATTAAAATTAGGAATTTTTACTAGAGTACAGCAGTCTGGTACACCATTCTGATCGTAGATAAATTTCGGTAGCATCATGCCATTTTTTCCTAGGGCTGGAATCATTTTATTGCCGATATTTTCCTCGATTGTGTTAATCCAGTTTTCAAAGGCTTTTGTTTCTTTTCCACGAATAATTCGATAGTTCTGAACAATAGTTCCCAAAAAATGTAGGTTAACTTCGGGGAAGGGATAGTTGGCGGTTTTGAGAATTGGTAAAGCACTAGCTGCCTTAGCCCATTGGTGCCACTTAGGCAAGATTTTAGTTAAAGAATCGATAGCCATAACCGAGAAAAAATCCGCTGTGGTTGGCACAATAAAAAAGTTGCTGGTCATCAGTATATTTTGATTGATTGACCCCAAACTGGGACTCATATCGATTAAAATATAGTCAGCTTGAAATCTTTCGGCAGTTTTGTCTAATAAATATGTAATCGCACCGGGGAGATTTTTTAAAGCCTGAATTGACCCACTAAGTTCTTGAGCAATACCTAGGGTAACTTCATATTCAGCTAATCCCACATGACCAGGCAGTAAAAATAAGTCATCACGACCATCAATAGGAATACAGTCCACAGCTTCGATTAATCTCGGTTGAGACTCAAAAGCAGGTGCTAAAGCTGTTTTAATATTAGAGTAAGTATTGTAAATGGCTTGTAGTCTTTCCTCCCTATCTTCACTTTCATTAGTCAAAGCCATACCAGTTAAGTTACATTGGGGATCGGTATCGACAATAATTACTCTTTTGCCCTTCTCAGTAAGCATCCAACCAAGGTTAAAAGTGGTTGTAGTTTTGCTGACTCCACCTTTATGATTAAAAAAAGCTATTTTTTGCACCATGGCATTAATTATATTTGAAGATTGTTGCCCTTGGTCATTATTATAACATCAGTGGGGGTTAAGCAGATTTTGCCATGATTTCTAGGGAAGAATAGGGCTAACCTTCGGATTCCTCGTGTTAATGCCTAGCAATTAAGGAAAAATTGCGCCATGGTTTCTGCCCTAACACCCCCAACCGGATATTTAAGCAATTTCATCGGGATTAATGCCCAATTCTCGCAGCTTTTGGGCTAATTTTTCCGCCCGTTGTTGTTCTCTTTCTTTGGCTAATCTTTCCTGTTCTTTGGCTAATCTTTCCTGTCGGGCCGACTCTTGAGGGGTGGGAACCAATTCACCCGATTCGGTGAAATAGCGCAATTTATTGGCAAAAATCCCTAAATATAATCCTAGTTGCTTACTCCATAAATAACCGTTTTCATTAGGGGTAATCGGTTGGTATTGTCCCTCGATTAAAGTGAATCCTTGCCATTCTAAAGTATTAGGATCAAACCAAAAATATTCAGGAGTCCGGAAAGTATGCTGATATAGTTCCTTTTTGGCTTTTCTGTCCACATTAGCGGTGGAATCGGAGAGAATTTCGATGATTAAATTGGGATATTTACCCCCTTCTCCCCAGACAACCCAACTTTTCCTGGGACGTTTCTCCGTATCTAAAACCACGAAAAAATCTGGTCCACAAAAATCTCGCTGTTTCAGTTGTCTTTCGTTATAATAAATAGTCAAATTGCCCGAGGCATAGTAATCGTTTCTATCTTGCCAGAGCCAATCAAGACAAGATAATAATAAAATAATTTGTTGTAAATGCAGATCACTTTCCAAGGGTGGTTCATCACTCCATAAATCGGTGGGAGGACAGACAATATCGGTAGCAATATCTAGGGTTGTCATCGTTTATAAACCCATTGAGTCAATTTGGGGTGATTCTAGCCACAAGCCACAATCAATACACTTATATTATAAGTCCGATCGTTTTGCTTGGGGTACATCTCATTTTTGTAAATCAACTAAGTTGCGATTTTTAAGGGGAAACTTTCTGCTAAAATCGGGCGTTACTTTCGGTTTTATCACTCAATCCAAGCTTTTGGGGGGTTCTACCCCCCAAACCCCGGAGCGCATTAGTTTTTCGGTGGGATGCTTACACGCGATTGTTCATATTTTTGTACCAATTTAATAGTCACTGATAATTGCTAATTGTCGGTATTTCTGCAAATGTGAGATGCAGCTTTTTGCTTGTATAAGTAGGGAGGCACAATTATTTATAGCATGGTTTAGCGGTAGCGTAACATAATCGAGCGTTGGGTTTCATGCTTCAACCCAACCTACGTTCTTCCGCTCGGTCCTAGGGAGATTTTTGTCAAGTCTGAACTCGAATTAGTTAACAATTCGGTGAAGGTGAATCAACGAGAGCCGTCAAGCTTTATTAAGGGGGGTTTGCCCTCAATTTCCTTGGTTGAAGGACTTATAAAAACCAGAAGAAAGCAATTAAAATAACAGTGAGAGTGGCGGCAAAAATGAGAGCGTATTCAATTTTTTGATTGATAATACCAATAACAATGACTAGGGTAATTGCCAGAAGAAACACACCGATATAGACTAGATCTTGACTACCTGAATTAACTAAATTATTATTTAAAGTCGTTGTGGGTGTGGGAGTTTGTAGAATTGTTGATGAGAGACTAATCGTGGAGGTAATGAACATAAATATTTATGACTACCATAGAACTAATTTTATACAGTAAACCGGACTGTCATCTTTGCGAAGGGTTGCTAGAGAAACTAGAAAAAATCCGTCAACCGGAGTGGCAGTTAGAAATTAGGGACATTACCAGTCGAGAGGATTGGTTTAACGCTTATCAGTACGAAATCCCCGTCCTCTGTCAAAAACTGGCCACGGGGGAAAAAATCCTTCCTCGTCTTTCCCCCCGGGCAAATGCCGAACAATTGGCCCGTCTTTTAGCCAATAATTTAACCTAGGAGCTAATTACCCGGACCAGGAATAACGACCGGACTAGGAGAGGGAGAAGATTGGGCGACCGGTTGCGGTTTGGCTGCGGGTTGAGTTTGATACCATTTAAAGTGTTGGTAGGCCGTGCGCGATATTTGTTGAATCAGAGTCCTAGCGTTACTATCATTGTGGGGACGTTTGACCATCACTGCTCCTAGATAGCGTTTCCCGTTGGGCATATCAATAATCCCCGCATCCGCTAACATCGAGCCAATATCACCGGTTTTATGGGCAATATCGGCGGATTTCTCGATACCTTGCGGCAGCAGGGTGCGAGTGCGCGTTTCCTGCATAATATTCAATAGACGATCGCGGGAACGTAAACTAAGTAATTCCCCTTGATTAACTTTTCCTAAGATTGTCACCAAATCTCTCGGACTTGTGGTATTGGTTCCTTCCAAGTCTGGTAAAGCGTTATTAATTACCGTACTGGTCAAACCCCAAGCTTGAAAACGCTGATTAAGAGCCTTTTTGCCGCCCATGCGCTTAATTAACATATTAGTAGCGGTATTATCGCTAATTACGTTCATTTTAGTGGCGGTTTCTAGGGCAGTATAGGTTTTATTCACTCCTAGATACTGCATATCCCCGGACCCACTGGCCATGACATCCTTAGTGGCCACAAGGGTTTCATCGAGACGAATTTTTCCCGCATCCACATCCTCAAAAAAGGCGACCAGAATCGGGATTTTAATCGTACTAGCGGCAGCAAAAATAGTATCTCCGCGAAAATTAGCGTAAGCACCGTTATCGAGGTCAATAAATAAAGCTCCCGCCTGTAATTTCGGATATTTGACCGCTAAAGCCTGTAATTTCTGGTTGAGGCTGCTGAGATTTTCGTTGAAAACTAACGTGGTCGGTTTTGGGGTGACGGGTTGGGGAGTCGGGGGATTGGTAGTGGTGGGTTTTGGGTGTAGAGGTAATTTGCTCGGATCCACCACGGTTAAAACCGTACCAGCGATCGCACCTAAACCGACACCAAGGATAGAGAAGCGAAGAAGCTGAAGGAGAAAAGAGGCGATTAGGTTAGTTTTACGCTGTTTTTTTGCCCTTTTAACCGGTAAAGACTTTTTTTTGTTGTTTAAGTCCATGGCCCTAGGGGACCCAGGGCCAGATTGGACTTTAGTAGGACGACGAGTTACTTGACGAGTCACGGTTTTCCTCAAGGGTATCCAGATTTATTATCGATCGCTAGGAGAATTTTTTTTCTTGCCCTTGAGACTATCAAGACCGAGAAAAAGTTGCCCGATACTTTCAATATGACCGATAATACCCCGCAGCAGGGCTAATTCCTCCACCGTGGGCCGGGCCCGATGATAAAATTGCCGGAATTTCTCCATCCTAGCGGCGGCGGTGTGGGGGTAAAGATAGCCAATTTTGAGCAAAAAGCTCTCCAAGTGCTGATAATAGCCTTCTAGAGCCTCAAAAGTGGCATTAGGGGGCGTTTCTAACGGGGGTTCGAGCCTATTTTCCGTCGCCATTTGGTACAGTTCGTAGGAGCAAACCGCCACCGCTTGGGCGAGATTGAGGGAGGAATATTGAGGATTAGCGGGAATACCGACAAAACGCTGGGCGTGGTTCAGTTCGCTGTTACTTAAACCCCGGTCTTCTGGCCCGAAAATTAAGGCCGATTCCAGGTTAGGGGTGAGTAACCAGGGTAAGGCGGCCTGGGGTGTTTCGAGGGGAGTATTCAGGTGACGGGGTTTCGAGGTGGTGGCAATGATGCGATGACAACCCTGCAAAGCTTCCCCAAGGGTGGCTACCCGTGAACAGTTTTCTAGGACTTCAATCCCGTGTACTGCCATGCGTCGCGCTTCTTCTCCCAGGATATCACAGGCAGGATTGACGATAATTAAGCGACTTAAGCCCATATTCCGCATAATTCTGGCGGTGGAACCCACATTTAAGGCTCCGGCTGGTTCAACCAAAATAATTCTCAGGCGATCAAGTGGGGAACTCTGATTATTTTCATCTACACTCATAGATAAGGCGCAGTTTTTGACTTTTTAAGTTTAATCATGGCACGTCAGGTCTCGAAGTCCGATCTTCCCAGTAAAATTTGTCCCGTTTGCGGTTTATCCTTTACTTGGCGCAAAAAGTGGCAAAACTGTTGGCATGAGGTCAAATACTGTTCAGAACGCTGTCGTCGTCGCAAGTCCTCGGTGAATCAGTAGATCTCCTGCAAACAGCAAAAATCTTCCCTTAGGTGAGGAGACAGGAGACAGGAGACAGCTGATCAGGGATCAGATTTGAGTTTTTAGTTCACTGTTTACTAATCCGGTGAAAAAGCGTTCGACTGACGGCTGACGGTTTAGATGGATAATTAATTAAACCTCTTGCATAATTAATTTTTCATGGTTCAAAAACGGCAAAAATAAGGATTAAATGGCATAAAATCTGTAAATAGACCATTTAATTGATTAATGCTCATTTTTAATTCTCCTGACTACTGACTACTGGCTACTGACTCCTAACCCTAACAACGATTTTTGATTTCTGCAAGAGGTCTATTGTTTTAGGTACTCTATTAGCTTTTAATTTTACGGCTAATTTAGTAAGCTGATACCCCTAGAAAAAAATCAATCGCTTTAATGGCGATTGATTAATTGGAAATGACAACGACCCTAATAATTCCATCGTGGCCCTTTTTGACCACCGGAACGCCAACCTTTAGCGTTTCTTGTGTCGAGGTGAATAAAACCGCGGGCCGCTCCATACCCTAGCGCTCCATACCAGTGCTGATCTAGCCACGCCTGAAACTTAACCAAGTGTCCCTGATTGAGCGGACGGATATCAACCGCTCGACCCCAAAGATGTTGAGAGTTAATTGTCTCAATCATCCTTACTATTCCATTGCGCTAGTCCGGCGCCCACTACAGCAGTCGGTGCAGTCAGAGCCATAGTCAATTTTTCGGGGGGAAGATAATAACTCAAGACAATTCCGCTTAATAATCCCGCGCCGACAAGAAGTAATGCAATTTTATTTTTTTGTGACATTTTAAAAAGAATAAAGGACAAACAACAGCCAATAAAGTGAGTGGAATCATGGTAAATTAGGTAATCTCTCCAAGATTAGATCGAGTTTTTGCTCGGATGTGTCGATAATCGGTCCGGTATATTCCAAGACGACTAAACTTATTTGACGAATCCAGTAAGGAATCCTTAACAACAACTCATAAGTAGTAGAAACCTTTTGGAATTGCAGGATAGAAACTTGATCTAAATAAAATTTTCGAGCATTTAGCCAAGTATCCGCAGTCCCTCCTACATTTATCCCTGTAAAAATCCTTTGATAAGCAGTTCCGGCATATTTCCAATTATTTTCGGCCATTGCCGAAAAAGGATAAATTGCTAGGACGGGAGACTCAATTTGTACGGGAACAATATAATCGGGAATCGGGAAAAATCGCCTGGCTGCCAATGGCTGCACATCTTGCGCTACTAAGTTGGCACTAGCGATCTGCTGCCAATTATTAGTGTTAGAGAACTGATAAGTTGTCATCAACTATTCCCAGGTAATCATCAATGTCAACGCCACAGCTATTAGCTATATCAAGATAATTCTCAAAAGAGATAACTCCTTGTAAAAAATTATCTAAAGCGTTTCTTGCTACGGAAAAATCGTTTAATAGCAGATCTAAATCCTCCAGCGATTGTCCTGTAGGTATCCAAAGAGAAAAAGCCTGTCTTAACTGCCCAATTTCGATCATCATCTTTGACGCAACCTTTCAGGGGTAAACGTAATAATGTAATTGACTTCTTGACTTAATGCGATCGAGCTTTGAGCAGCAAACTCGAAAGAACTAGCGCTCAGGCGACCAAAGGGGATCGTATAACTAGGCCCTGAACTGGTTTTATAGGATCGGCCAGTGATTCTATTCGAGCTTGCGGAAACGGTTCGAGGAGCTGCTAATCGCTGAGATAGAATAGCCTTAGCCGGAAGGAATCCCCCCATCGGTCGAGCCGTATCGGGGAGGATGGTGACAACGTTGTATAAACTCGCCCCACCTAGATCAGCTAGTTTATCGAATGCTCGTGTAGTCATTTTTACTATCACCCGCTTATCAACATCGAAGGGCTGGCCAAAAGGAGAAAGTGCCACCTCTCGCGCTCGGCCTTTTGTAGGCACTGACGTTTCAGGAAGTCTTCGCTTCTCTGGATCACGCTTCCATTCCAAGTATTTTCGATATTTGTTGTTTGCCGGAAGCGCAAGAAGCTGCTCTTCAGTGAAGGTGTTTACCACGTCCTCAAGATTGTTGAATCGTCTCGACATAAAGTCTCATTTAAGATCGCGTAAGTTGTACTCTATTTCTAGCAAAGCTTCTGGCTTCTAGAAAAATTCGGAAAGGTATAGACCTTCCGTAAGGAGAGAAATATCAACTAATAATCGGATCGATAAAAGTAAACGAGCGATCGTAAAGAGCGATCGGCTTATTCACTCCCCAGATAGTAGCCGTGCCATACTGGAAGCGAACATCAACCATCGGACGGCGGCGGGGTTTTTTGCGGCTTTTCCCTAAAATTGTGTGATTACCGGGGTTATAGGGGAAAGATTCATTTTCATCATCGGCAATGTTAGATTTTAAAAACTTCCAATCAGGGGTGTGATTTTGCAAAGCTAAAATTTTATTGATTAACTCTTTTGCTGTAGAAACATCTCGACACAATAACTGCAATTGATACCCCTTGTCTTTTTCTATATAAGAGTATAATTTTCTTCCTTTTCTCCAAATATACCCGTTAGCGACTCCAAACTCTGTTTTAATTTTATTAGCCAATGACAGTAACTCTGATTGAGTAATTGTCGTGCTAGATTCATTCATTAATCTAAAAGAAATTTCCCCCCACGTTGGACGCGCATCGTCCTGGGAGCAAGTCAGTTTTGTCAGAACATAAATACTATTCAATAGCTAAAGACTGTTATTTAGGTAAGCACAGCGGTGTTTAAGCACTTGAGGGATATTTTCTTCATTCCACTGGGCTCCAGAAATTTTCAGTCGTCGGTC
>NZ_JAPZSZ010000047.1:0-2583 GCF_027532095.1 Microcystis sp. LE19-195.1E | reverse complement strand
AGCAGTATCCAAAAAACTGCTCACCGTCTTGAGGATGCTTTCAAAATACTGAAAGAAAATCGCATACAAGTGGATCAAAAATTAGAATCTTTGTTCCTCAAGGGTTATGATCTGCTTCAGATATTGATCGATAAGCTGCAGAGTCCCTTGGGTTTGCAAGGCGAGGAAGCTGACGCTATCGTTAAAAACGGTGAAGCGACTTTTGCCGAATTACACGCCCATCTTAACTATCTTCTGGGCCAAGTAAAATCCACCCCAGCTATTGCGGCGGCCTCTTCTATTTCTATCAGCGTCAGAGATATCCTCAAACAGATGTTACAACTGTTCAAACAGCAAGAAACCAGCGCTTCCCGTCAGCAATTACAAAAATTAATTTTACCTCTGTCTCAATTGGCTTCAGAACAGCAACAATGGCAATATTTAGTTAAAAATGCCCAATCGGCCCTGGCTAACCCCAAACATTCCTATCGTACTCTCGCCCCAGTTATTATTAAGGAATTAAAACAAGCCGGTGATTTATTAGAATGGGGTCGCGGGGAAGAAATCACCGTCAGTCAAGAATTGCAATTATTAGCCACCGCCAAATTACCACAAATCCTGATCACCCTGGAACCGGAATTAGTAGCTAGTACCCTGCTGCAAATGTTCAATCGCCAACAGGTCTCGCAACTGGTACAGTTATTACAAATGAGACGTTGACATCTGCGCTGGTGTAAAAAGGTGGGGGATTCCCAGGAGAATAAACTTAATGTTTTTAATTTTGGTGAGTTAGGAAGATATGTAATTAATTGTGCGCCCACCGAGGTGGCAATAATTCTAGAGGGTGAATTGGGATAGAGCCAAACCGGAAAAAGCTAAGATATGGCAAGATAAAAACTTAATGCTGACGGCTGACCCATATCAGATCTGATGCAGTATCTCTTTAGTCACCGGTCAAGCTGGGATTTACTGAGAGTAAGCAATCTGCTAGAGTTTTAACGTTCGTTAAATTTCTCGGGCAGAGAAAACAAACAAAACCATAATGGTGTTAATGGGTGTGTGGAAGTGCTTAAAAATCTCAATTTTTCGGGGCGATATTCCTCGCTGGCCCTGCTGCTGGCTATTTTCGGATTATTTCACGGGACGGTAATGGCCGAAGAAGAACCGCAAGAAACGGTTTTTCCCCGCGTCGAGCAGATAGTACAGTCTCCTCCTGCGACGGGAGAAACTACGCCACCCGTGGCAGCACCGCCGGAAACCCCGACGGAAACCCCAAGCCCTGCAGAAACTCCCACAACAGCCCCACCGGTGCCGGCGGAGGAGTCGCGAGTTTTGGTGGCCGAAGTGGTAGTACAGGGGTCCGATCGAGAATTAGAAAATCTAGTTTATAATACCATTCGCACCCGACCAGGACGAAGCACGACTCGATCGCAACTGCAAGAAGATATTAACGCCGTTTTTGCCACGGGCTTTTTTGCCGATGTGCGGGCAGTTCCCCAAGATACGCCTCTAGGGGTGCGAGTCACCTTTGAGGTGCAACCTAACCCCGTTTTTCAGGGCGTACAGATTCAAATTGCCCCGGAAACCCTGGACAAATCGATTTTACCTGCCGGGGTGGTCGAGGAAATTTTCGCTAGTCAATACGGCAAAACCCTGAATTTGCGGGAATTACAGGCGGGGGTAAAAAAAATCAATGACTGGTACAGCAAAAACGGCTATGATCTGGCCCAGGTAATCGGTGCGCCGCAAGTCACTCCCGATGGTCGGGTGATTCTGGTCATTTCCGAAGGTTTAATCGAAAAAATTCAAGTACGCTACTTTAACGTCGAACAGGAACCGGTCAAGGGTAAAACTAGAGAATTTATCATTACTAGGGAAATGCGCCTAAAAGCGGGGGATATTTTTAACCGCAATACGGCCCAACAGGATTTACAGCGTGTTTTCGGTCTCGGTTTATTCGAGGATGTGCGTCTGTCTTTTTCTCCCGGCAGCGACCCAAGGGAGGTGATTGTTAACGTCGATGTGGTGGAAGGTAATACTGGTTCCCTAGCCGCTGGGGGTGGTATTAGCTCGAATGCGGGCTTATTCGGGACTGTTAGCTATCAACAGCGCAATTTTGGCGGTAATAACCAAACTTTAGGGGCAGAAGTCCAGTTAGGGGAACGGGAATTTTTATTCGATCTGAGTTTTTCCGATCCTTGGATTGCCACGGATAATTTCCGCACTTCCTACACGGTGAACGTTTTCCGGCGACAGTCGATTTCTCTGGTTTATGATGGGGAAAATTCCTCGATTCGGACGCTTAACGATAATGATAGTCCCCGTATCGTCCGGACGGGTGGCGGTATTACTTTTGTCCGTCCTTTGGCCGCCGATGTGTTTACGAAACCAAAATGGGTGGTTTCCCTAGGCTTTAACTATCAACAGGTACAGGTGCAAAATGCCAATGGTGACATCTCCCCCCTGTCTGCACCTCTCAACGGTTTTGGCAGTCAACAACTGGCTTTTAGTTCCTCTGGGATCGATGATCTACTTTCTCTAAATATTGGCGCTATTCGAGATTTTCGCGATAATCCCCTGCAGCCCACCAGTGGTTCTTTCCTG
>NZ_JAPZSZ010000283.1:0-10084 GCF_027532095.1 Microcystis sp. LE19-195.1E | reverse complement strand
CGTTTAAACCCATGGCAGGATACTTACGATAAGACTTTAAATCAAGACTATCCACCTTTATCAGATTTTCCTAATCAGCAAGCTGAAATGGATTTTAAACAAGAAGGAATTAGTTTATGGAAACAGTTATGTCTTGAACTGGCCCCAGATTATGAAGTTTTCTACCAAAATGAAGGTCAATTGTTCAGACATCCTAAGGAAATAACCACAAAATCTACAGTACAAAAAATAACAGTTTGAGTATCATCACCCTCGGAACATTAGGCGCAGCTTCAACCCTGAAGCGCCAACTAAAACCCTCTTAATCCACTGAAAAAGAAACCACAAAAGTCGGCTAAATTGCCTCTCAAAATACCATCAATGCCCCTTCATTCAATCTTGAGGGGGTTTATTTTTTTCTTCATCAACAATCTGTAAAACACTGCTGTATAAAGGTGCAGCCACCCAAAATCCTGCTTGATCAATCAAAGCGTC
This sequence comes from Microcystis sp. LE19-195.1E, assembly GCF_027532095.1. Taxonomy (NCBI): domain Bacteria; kingdom Bacillati; phylum Cyanobacteriota; class Cyanophyceae; order Chroococcales; family Microcystaceae; genus Microcystis; species Microcystis sp. LE19-195.1E. Next base: position 9,610 of record NZ_JAPZSZ010000283.1, on the reverse strand, counting down.
TAGCAAGGGTTTCACCTCAGAGATTAACCCTCGATTCTTCGCCTCAACTAAAATCCCCAGAATTCCTGTGTATCGAAGATTAAGTCTAGCAGCAATTCTACGACCACGACGCTCATCAATCAAAACTTGATCTGCTCCCAACTCAAGTGCTAAAGCAATAGCCTCAGCTTCTCCCTTATCTAGTTCATCAGCAAGAGCTTCAATCACTGTGCGGTTAGTTACCGTTCGAGTTTGAATCCAATCTAAGGTTTGTACCTCTATTGAACCTGCTACTGGAAAATCAGGCTCAGTTAATTCTCGATAAACTGCTTCAGGAATAAAAACTATTTGGTAAAGTTGTTGTAGCAGATGAAGTTGATTAATGGCGGCAAGATTGTTGATAGGGGATGTATCACTGACAACAATCACAATCTTCCCATCTCCCGCAAGTTCTTAATATCCTGTTCAAAATCTTCGACATCGTAGTGTACCGGAATTTGACGACTTGCAAGTAGGTGTTGAAAAGCAATACGATTCATTCCTGCAAATCGACTCGCTTGAGCAAGGGTGAGCTTCTCTTTTTGAAAGAGCATGACCGCAATTTCCTGCCTCATCTCAGCTTCAGTCATGCGTGTTGCACTGAGAATTTCATCGGAGATATCAATACTCATGGCTATAACCCTATCTATCCTTTCCTATTGGAATAATATCATAACCTCCTTCATTTAGTCAGTTGAGGGGGTTTATTTTTTGCGTCTCTTCCTCTTACACATTTTACACATTAAGAATCGGTTTTATGCTATTGAGTTACCAAAGCTAATAGAAGAGGCTTTATTATCAGTTGCCAACTAAAACCCTCCCAATCCACCGAAAAAGAAACCACAAAAGTAGGCTAAATTGCCTCTAAAAATACCAGAAATGCCACTTCAATCAATCTTGAGGGGGTTTTATTGTATAATTGAAGGGTGAGTAAACTAGATCAAATTACACAATCTTGAGCTATAATCGGCAATGAGGTCGAATCCGAACAACGATCAGAAAAAACTCCTGATTGCTGAACTTAAAAAAGCAGCAATCAAACATACCCCAGAAAATATTATCATAATTACTCAAGATCCTAGCGGGAAAATTGTTTTTCTAGAAACTGGAAAAGCAGGTGACAAAGGTTCTGGATTGCTGCATATTCTAGAAAATCATCGAGAAGATTTTCTCCAGAGAGGTATTACTGAAGAACAAATTCCCGATTTAATTGTAACAGCTATTAGTGAGGGAAAAATTATTGGCATACAAGGAAAAAGTCGCATAATTTATCAAGTAGAAATCAATGGAATTATTCAGTATGTTTCTCTAGAAATTAGTCATAATGGTTACTTAGTGAGTGCTAATCCAACTCCAACTCGATTAATTAACAAACTTATTCAGGAATGATAGTTATGGCAATCAGAATCAAACTTTGGGCAGATTATGGAAGTTACCCACTTTGGGGAGTAGATGAAATTGATAACATTGCTCCTGAAGAATTGCCATTAAGTCAAGCAACTATTCAGCGTTTAAACGCATGGCAGGATACTTACGATAAGACTTTAAATCAAGACTATCCACCTTTATCAGATTTTCCTAATCAGCAAGCTGAAATGGATTTTAAACAAGAAGGAATTAGTTTATGGAAACAGTTACGTCTTGAACTGGCCCCGGATTATGAAGTTTTCTACCAAAATGAAGGTCAATTGTTCAGACATCCTAAGGAAATAACCACAAAATCTACAGTACAAAAAATAACAGTTTGAGTATCATCACCTTCGGCTCTAGCGCAGCTTCAACCCTGAAGCGCAAACTAAAACCCTCCCAATCTAACGAAAAAGAAACCACAAAAGTCGGCTAAATTGCCTCTAAAAATACCATCAATACTCCTTCAATCAATCTTGAGGGGGGTTTGTTTTTTTATATCTCTTTTTTGGCAATAGATGCTATAATGAAAGGCCACTCTTTAAGATTGCTTGATCGATCGTGGACTTTGAGATTATCAGCGATATTACGAATATCGAGATTATTGCCACAGGAACAGGAATTCGTAATCGGGAACGGTTGCAAAAACAGTATGGCAAAGGTAAATGGAGAAAATTAAAGGGCATAGCCCAAGTTCAGCTTGCCAATGGTATAGTAAGGTTAGCTGAAGTCCATTGGTAGGAAGCTCATGGCATCGGCAAAAAAGAATTTAAGCTCAAGCTACCGTTTCTAGATTGACCATGAAAATAGAGTCATCTCCAACAAATAAGTTCGCAGTTTGTCTCAATAATGAAGGCTACGAAGCTTCACTAGAAGTTGGCAAAATATACCGCGTTATCCCTGATGAGACCGCAGAAATAAACAGTCTAATTCGGGTTATTGATGAAAGTGGTGAGGATTACGCTTTTTCTGTGAATCGGTTTCATGCTATTGAGTTACCAAAGCCAATAGAAGAAGCTTTATTATCAGTTGCCAACTAAAACCTTCTCAATCCATCGAAAAAGAACCGACAAAATACGTTCTTTGTCCCCTTTCTCCTGTAAAGTTTCTTGATGGGTTTGTCTGAGTTTAGCCTGATTGATAATGATAGCGAGCTTGTAAAAAATAAACCTTATTTCCTGTGACTTTATAAACTAAACGATGCTCTAAATCGATCCGTCGTGACCAAGTGTCGGCAGCAATATACTTAAGAGGTTCGGGTTTACCCAATCCTGTAAACGGATCGCCATCCAAAATATCTGCTACTAAGTCTAAGATTTTATCGCCTTTTTTCGGTTCGTTCCGATACCACCAAGCTAAATCTGCTTTGAAATCAGGACTAAAAACGGGCAAATAACCATGAATAGGATTGTTTTGAGGTTTATCTGGCTTATTTTCTCTTTTAGGACTCAATTCCTAACTCCTCTTTCAATTCAGCTAATGTTTGAGGAGTTGCATCTTCTGTCTGGGTCCATGCTAAAGAGCGAAATAAGCGTTGGGCATTTTCTGGCGATCGCAATAAATAAACACACTCTAATAAACTGGAAAGCTCATCTTCAGCAATTAAGGCCACATTTTTCTGATTGCGACGCTTAATGACGATAATTTGAGATTCGTCACACACCTGATCTAAGAGACTCGCTAAATTCATTCTCGCCTGAGAGTAGGTGGTTTCTTTGCTTAACATGATTTTTAGGGGATACTTGTACGACCTTATTGTACAATTTCAAGCTCTTGAACTCCCCAAAAACCCCAAAATCCGAAGGGAGGAGAATGTAAAGATTTATAAAATTGTAGCTCAGGCTACAGCTTAGTTTAGTTTTGTGTGTACTCTATTGTCGTACAGCTTTGGTGTTGGGTTGGGCTGTTCCTTAGCCAAACCTAGAAAAGCCAACAGTTCCACCGATTCAGGGAGATGAACTGATTGGCCGGAGGGATATTAAGCTGTTGACTATCTGAATTGCTCGTTAAGACTGCAAGGGAGAAGGGAGCAGGGAGAGAAAGTTCGAGCATTTGTACTAAAAATTCCAATACGCAGTTTAAATTCAGCACAGCTTATCCCCAGTCTATCAGCTAGTTGGTGCGGGACGGGATTTTCTGAATCGACAACCCACAGAAGCCGCTATCTTATTTCCACAACAAGTTCCTTTCCTAAAGCTTTGACGTATTTTTCTAAAGTAGAAATACCGACAGATTCCACATTCTCTTCTAGGTTGAAAACTGTTGCTTTATCCCAATTTAACTTACGCGCTAATTCTTCCTGAGTCAGTCCAGCTTCTTCTCTTGCCTGTGCTAAGATAACTCCCAGCTTGAAACTGAGATAACCAGACTCGAAGCCTTGGCAAAATTGACTGTCAGTTTGTTTTCTCCTGTTAATATATTGTTCTACATCACTCATCGTCGAATCTCCTGTTTAAGTAGTCTCGTTTTCGTTGCTCTGCCAAATAAATCTCTTGAGATGGTGTTTTTTGAGTCTTTTTGGCAAATCCGTTCGTTAAAATAATTAAATCACTTTCTCCAAAAAAGCCCAGCAGACGGAATATATTATTGCCAATCTGAACCCTCACTTCCCAAATATCATCAGTATTGACTAATTTTTTCAGGTATTGACTCGGGACAGAATCTAACTCCTGAATTAAGCGTAACACCCACAACACTTTTTGAGCTTGTTTTCCAGACAGAGAATTTAAAAAATCTTCAACGGGGCTGGCTCCTGACTGGGTACGATAAAAAACAATCTCCTTCATATAATAATCAGTTTAAGAAAACATTTCAATATTTTAGTGATGCCATTTCATTGGGATTGTAGTGATTCCATATCGCCAGTCATTGGTTGTGCATTATCTTACATCGTCATTCAATAAGTAGTCGTGCCAAATAAATTTCCTAGTGAAGATGGGCACTCATGCAAGAGGTAGTTAGATATGTGGTAAGGATTCAGGTGCCTCAAATGCAGTCACAGAGCGGCTTCTCAAATCTCAGAACTCGCTAAACTAACAGTTTCATTCTCAATAAGCACGAAAATTAAGCCTTTCAGCGTTTCTTAATGAGAATGAGGATTTGGCCATAATTCGCCTAAATGCTTACACAGCATGGGTTTGACTGCTTTTTGTATGACCTGAATCCTTACGATATGTGTAATTAATTTTGCTTAGGTACTTAAAATTGTCAGAGTTGTGCAAGTGTCGGAATATTTTTCCCTGCTAAAACCGAACGAATGACACTAATTATAACAAAATAGAGAATCCGCAGCTCTCTTAGGTTTGGTGGGTAAAATGTATTCTGAGATACAGTCTTGGGGCAGTTGAGTCCCGTCAGTTAATATTGGTCCTTATTCTGGTTGTCCTCTAACTTCGGAAATCATCTGGGCGTTGAGGATGGGTTTCTTGGCGGGGAGTGGGAGGGGATGTCGCTATTGTCCAAGGTGGATAGCTGCCAGGGAGAGAAATATAAAGATTTATTAAATTGTAGCTTTTGATACAGTTGTGGGGGGGGGAGAAATTACAACCGGAATATGTAAACTAAATTGAATATCTGATGAATAACAAATTTACCCATAGTTTCTTGGGGGTCTTCGCCATCGCTACCCTAGGAACGGCAGTTTTACCAAATCAAGTTCAAGCTTCTACAATATTTCTAAACAGTGGCCAAGTGGGTCTAAATTCCGGAACACCGGGTCAAACAGATAAGCTAAGACGCATTTAAAGCACTTATTCTTAAGATTAGCCGAATCTCCCCCAATCCCTTTACTGTTGCCTCTTGCCTCTTGCCTCTTGCCTCGTCTCAACAAGCAATTTAAATGCTTAACAGCTTACCAACATTACCTACTGGACATTGGGAGCATCTGTAAATCCACTGTCACTAAATCCCTTCACTGCGGCCGATTTTGCCAAAGCGCAAGGGATAGGTTGTTCCGGCCTCGATATATGCGGTTCTGCCAAGGTAGTTGCACCTTTTCTCCCTCCTTGGGTTTGGATTCCTTCTCTCCCAAGCGCTCCCAATGCGCGATGGATTAACTGGCAGGTCGACCTGTCACCGAGTTTTTATGGTTCTCCAGCAGCTTCGGTGCTATATGCCTATCGTTTTAACGTACCTGAACCAACCATCAACAGCGCTGCGATCGAGATGTATTGGGCAGTAGATGATATTTTGGGAGAATACACTCCAGCGAACGCGAATGGCGGTCCACCACCATATTTTTCTGATCCCAACCCAATTGGAGTATATATTAACGGTAATCTTCTTAGTAGTAGTTTCAGCGGTGCGGGCCGTAATCCAGAATATTCTGCTTCTCAATCTGGAATTGAGGGTTTGTTAAACCCAGGACAAAACTGGCTTTATGTTTACCAAAGAGATGCTGGCGGTGCGTATAGCGGTACTATTTTCGGCGCACATATCAGTGTTAATGTTCCTGAACCCAATTCTCTTATTGGTCTTGCAGTCCTCAGCACACTCGGTGCAGCTTCAACCCTCAAGCGCCAACTAAAACCCTCTAAATCCACTGAAAAAGAAACCACAAAAGTAGGCTAAATTGCTTAGTAAAATACCATAAATGCCCCCTTCAATCAATCTTGAGGGGGTTTATTTTTGGCATCTATTAATACTTCTAAAAACTGTCAAACTTATTAATGATGTCTTGAATTTGCTGCGCCGGGATGTCTGTTTGGTCAGATTTGGCATAGATGAGGAGCATCAAAACACAACTATTGTCTTTAAGTTGATAGATAACACGATAGCCGCTACTTTTGCCCTTTTGAATATCACTGTTTTTGAGGCGAACTTTAAAGACAGTCTAGCCTATTCCTGGTATTTGATCGCCGATGAATTTGCCTATCTGAAGGTCATCAATTAGGGGTTGTAGGTCAGTACGAATGCTCCGATAGCGTTTGGCGAGGATGCGAAGTCGATCCTTGAATTGATCAGAGAAAAGGAGCTTAATAGAGGGAATTTCTTCAGTCATTTGTGCCATCCCAGAGTTCAGAGATGGGATGTACTTGGCCCTCTTTAGCTTGCTGAAGAGAAATACGAAGACTGGTGAGGATGAGTTCTTTTGGTTCGTCGTCGGGGTCCGTGGGTGGAGTGAGGATATTACGCGATACTAGCAATTGGTAGAAATCATCGATCGCCATTCCCGTTAGTTCAGCTGCTTGTTCAAATTGAAGACGTTGCTGCTGATAAAGCATGATAGCGATTTCCGTGAGCATTTGAGCTTCAGTCATTTGTACTGTTTGCAGAAGTTCAGCGGGAAGGATGAGGTTCATAGAGGTTTCATTAAGTGGCAGTAACTTCATTGTATCGCCATGAAAAAGTAACCACAAAAGTAGGCTAAATTGCTTCTAAAAATACCATCAATGCCCCTTCAATCAATCTTGAGGGGGTTTATTTTTTTGCCCGTGTTTCCACATATTCTCGCAGGGCGCGATTAATACTGGTCTGATACCCCTCCTCTTGTGTGGCCTGGGTTTTGAACCAGTCTATCAGGTCAGCATCAAGGCTTAGGGTGATCTGCTGTTTGAGCGGACGATAAAACACACCACGCCGCGCCTTGCTCCAATCTCCCGTAGCCTCCGGGATCAGATCTGTGCGGATAGGCTCTTGTGACGCCGCTAGAGCGTCAATTTCAGCCTGTATCTCTGGCGGTACTGGATTACAATCTCCCTTCTTCATAAGCCCTCCTTTCATGGGCTGTTGCCCTGCGTGCGCTAATAATTCGTCCCGTTTCTTCTCCTGTCACCGAATCAGACTCCGGCCAAGTATGCACCACAAACACAGTCAATTTACCGATCAGTCCGATAGTCTGCCAGCGTTCTTCCTCTGGGTATGGATCGGGACAGCTGACAGCGAGAGGATCGGCAAAAACATATTGAGCGGCTTCAAAGCTCAAGCCGTGATCGCGCTTGTTTGTCCGATTTTTGTTGTCGTCCCATGTCCACTTCAATTTTACTCTCCAAATGTAGCTATATTATGGTTACTACATTAATTTTTATCAACATTGTATTTGCGCTAACGCAATCGCAATAAAATTTACCCCTGTCGGGATCATAACATTATCCAGATATAATGCCAGTATCACTACCGATTTAGCAGCAAGAGCAAGCTCAACAAATTACTCATCATCAAAAGATAATAGTTTGAGCGGTATGTGTTAATTATCATCCCTTTCGGCTCCGGCGCAGCTTCAGCCCTCAAACGCCAACTAAAACCCTCTAAATCCGAAGAAAAAGAAACCACAAAAGTCGGCTAAATTGCCTCTAAAAATACCATAAATGCCCCTTAAATCAATCTTGAGGGGGTTTATTTTTTCCTTTCGCTTATTAAACAACTATCACCTCGTTGCTAGGGTCTCCCTGGCAACGCATTTCCAGAGGTTCTACCTTGGCACGAGACAAAGCATTGATGATCACACAAGGTCGAGAAGAGCCAAATAGCCAATTTAGTGCCAAAATTAGGAGTAGTTTATTCTTCTATACCAGTTAAAAATATGCAAGTTAAAGAGCTAACCGTTGAAGAACTCAAGCTCCTCATTCAAGAAACTGTTGCCGAAACTATCCAATCTATCTTACTCGATCCTGACCAAGACAAAGAAGTCAAACCTGAAGTTAAGCAACAACTTCTTGACTCTCTAAGACGGACTGAAATAGGAGAAAAGGGGGTTTCAGCCGAGGAAGTAGCCAAAAAATTAGGATTAAACTGGTAATGGCTTACTTGGTAGAATTTAGCCGTGAAGCAATCGCTGATTTAGAAGCACTCGCTCCTATCATTCAAGAGCGAATTTTGCGGAAAGTTCGCTGGTTGTCGGATAATTTTGAAAATGTTAGTCCTCAAGCTTTAAGTGCTAATTTGAGTGGTCTTTTCAAGCTTCGAGTCGGTGACTATAGAATTATCTATTCTTTTGCACCCGAAGCAGAACGCATTACCATCCACAAGGTTGGACATCGCCGAGATATCTACAGTTGATAAAATACTGTGTTTGAGAGTAGGTGGTTTCTTTGCTTAACATGATTTTTAGGGGATACTTGTACGACCTTATTGTACAATTCCAAGCTCTTGAACTCCCCAAAAACCCCAAAATCTGAAGGGAGAGGAATATAAAGATTTATTAAATTGTAACTTTTGATACAGTTGTGGGGGGGGAGTGTGTATTGTTCTACTATCCGCCTTTGGTGTTGGGTTGGGTTGTTGCTTCACCTAGCTGCGAGGGGGCGAACACTTATGTACTGAGTAGCGAATGGTGATGAAAAAAGGATTTTTCAGATGGCTACCAATTTTAGCCTTAACTACAGCTTTATCTTCTAACTTCTATCAGAATCACGATGATATTGCTCAAGCCCGTAATTTGAGACGTGTAAGCAATGGTTTTGCTTTCGAGATTCAGAATTGTAATAAAGACAATAATTCTGTAGTTTGTACTTTTATGGTTGCAAACTTAGGGGAAGTCAGAGATCTTACTTTTTATCCCAAAGACTCTATCATCATTGATTCTACCGGCAAGCAATTGACGGGATCGGAGGGCCGTATTGGAGGAATAGGTCGTGATCTAGTATATATGAGAGATATGCCTTCTAGAGTCCCCATTAACGGAAAAATTCTCTTTAAAGGAAATTTGCCCGGAAGAATCGTTTATCTGCGATTAGTAGGTTCTGGTTTCTCAGTTGAATGGAGGTAATATATTACCTCGTTCTCAGGTTCTACCTGAAGATTTTTCCTGTGGCAGCAGCATTGAGATTCGTAGGTTGGGCTGACGCAAGGAAACCCAACAACTTCCTGGAATATTTTCACAATTTTTGTTGGGTTTCGCCTTTTGAGCCGATGGGTAATACCTGAGCAATAATGATAGCTCAACCCAACCTACGGCTCGATTAATTAACAAACTGATTCAGGAATGATAGTTATGGCAATCAGAATCAAACTTTGGGCAGATTATGGAAGTTACCCACTTTGGGGAGTAGATGAAATTGATAACATTGCTCCTGAAGAATTGCCATTAAGTCAAGCAACTATTCAGCGTTTAAACCCATGGCAGGATACTTACGATAAGACTTTAAATCAAGACTATCCACCTTTATCAGATTTTCCTAATCAGCAAGCTGAAATGGATTTTAAACAAGAAGGAATTAGTTTATGGAAACAGTTATGTCTTGAACTG
>NZ_JAPZSZ010000037.1:0-14815 GCF_027532095.1 Microcystis sp. LE19-195.1E | reverse complement strand
AATAGGTAAAGGTTCTGTGCATTTGGCTAAATAGATTTGTTTGTCTTTAAATTTAAAGGCTGATTTGGTAAATTCGGCACTTCCTCCCTGATGTTTTTTCTTAAAGTTAGGATACTTAGTACGACCAGCAAAGAAGTTAGTGAAAGCTGTTTGTAAATGTCTTAACCCTTGTTGTAAGGGTACACAGCTAACTTCGTTTAAAAACTCTAATTCTTCTTGCTTTTTCCAATCAGTTAGCATTGAAGAAGTTTCAGCATATCCTACTCTTTCTTGTCTTTCGTACCAAGCTTGTGTTCTGAGATGGAGTGCCTTATTGTAAACCAATCTTACACAGCCCAAAGTGCGCCGCAATAGCGACTCTTGTTCGGGTGTTGGGTAAAATCGAAACGAATAGGCTTTTTCCATACCTCACATTTTAGCATATATTTCGTAAATGTGCTAATATTTAACAGTAAAGCCGTCGTAGAACGACGGGGTTTCAGACCCAAATTTTCGATGAACTCGACCCATTTGGTCGATTTTTGCTTAACAATTGAGATGGCAAATTCTCCTCAAATATGCCTGAATCGTGGGTAAGCAACTCACATAAAGTTAATTTTGTCAAGGATTGTTAAGATGCGCTTACCCTGCTAAAACCCCAACACCCTAAAACCCTAAAACCCCAAAACCCGACACCCAAGACCCTAATTTAGTGATTTAATAAAACCGACCACTGCTGCAGGAGATAAAAACTATGTGTATTCTCGGTTTTGATCCGGGTAAGGATAAATGTGGGATCGCGGTCAGGTCATCAACGGGGAAAATTTATACCCATGAGGTGATAGCATCGTCACAAGCGATCGAGCGTTTAGCTAGTCTCTGTCAACAATATCCGATCGAATTATTGGTGATGGGGAATCAAACCACCTCGAAAAGTTGGCGCCAAAAAATTGCCGCTCGTATCACCATCCCGATTACTCTAGTAGATGAACGCAATAGTACCCTAGAAGCGCGCGATCGCTATTGGCTGATGTTTCCCCCCAAAGGATTACAGAAACTCATCCCCCAAGGTATGCGTCTTCCCGATCGCCCCATTGATGATATAGTGGCGATTCTGCTGATCGAACGTCATTTACAGTCCAAATAATGTCACACTACAAAATAGACACAGCAAGGTGGATTGACGATGCTCCTAAGTAAAGGTTTTGAAGTGGAAATGTACACCGGAACAGCAGCCGGAGAAATTATCGGTTTATCCGATCGCATTGTCAAGGATTTAGATGGTTTTGTCCGGGAACCGGATAGTCGTAACGTAGAATATACTACGGCTCCCATGACTAACTATGACCGTCTTTTATGCGCTACTTTAAAACCTCGTCTCGCTCTACGGCGATATTTGCGTCGTTTAGGCGATTATACCCTAATCCCTGGCAGTACCCTCTCCTTGGGCGATAGTCAACATTTTTATCGCAGTGACCCCCACAATCCCTATCATGACTATATTGAACAGACCTACGGCACTAATGTAGTCACGGCCAGTATTCATATTAACGTCGGTATTAGCGATTATGAGGATTTAATGCGTGCCTGTCGCTTAATTCGCCTAGAAGCTCCTTTATACTTGGCTTTAAGTGCTTCTTCTCCCTTTCTCGATGGGAAAATCACTGGGTCCCATTCCCGTCGTTGGCAAGTTTTCCCCCAAACTCCCGCTTATGTTCCCCTCTTTGAAAGTCATAAACATTTTGTCACTTGGACCCAGGAACAATTAAAACTCGGTACGATGCAGAATGTTCGTCATCTCTGGGTTTCGGTACGTCCTAACGGTAGCAATCGTCCCTATAATCTCAATCGTCTAGAATTGCGAATTTGTGACCTGATTGCTGATCCTATTAGTTTATTGGCAGTTATGGCTTTTTTAGAGGCCCGTTTAACTCAACTTTTACAGGATACCCAATTAGACCCTTTAATTTTAAGTCAATTACCCAGCAGCAATCGCAGCGAGGATTTATTAACTTTAACCCAAGAAAACGAACAGGCTGCCGCACGTTTTAGTCTTGATGCCACCCTGAGACATTGGTACGATGGCCGGGAAATCTTAGCTAGGGATTGGATTAAAGACCTCTATGTTCAAGTTTATCCGATCGCTAAAGAAAAGGGTTTTAGTTGTTTCCTCTCTCCCTTACAAAAAATCCTCCGCGAAGGTAACACTGCACAACAATGGTTAAAACAATACGACCAAGGTATGGATGTTAAAAGTATTATCAAACAGGCGATTATTACCCTAGAAAAAGAGGAACGAGAGTTAGAACATAAATTATGTCAGCATATTTTAGTCGCGTGAATAATTATTTTAAGGCCATGGTAATTAAACCCTGTTGACCGAGAAGAATTTCCCGCAGCAGCGTACAAATTCCCACCCAAATAATTGGAGAAATGTCAACTCCTCCTAAGGGGGGTATGAGTTGACGCACGGGGATTAAAAAAGGTTCCGTTGGCCAGGCAATAATATTAAAGGGAAAGCTATTTAAATCTACCTGTGGATTCCAAGTCAGCACGATCCGTAAGATAAACAAAAGGGTCATCAACCCTAAGATAATTCCCAATGTCCAACTTAATGCGATCGCTGTGTCCATAGTCTCTAATCCCGTCTTTTTTACCGATTATCTTCCCTAAAATATAACAGTTTTTGTCTCATTTAATCATCCTAATCGCCCCAGCACCCTGCCAGTTATTCTTGTCAACCTCCCGGGTAAAAATGCCGCCAATAAAAAGTCCCAATAGGGCTTGACAAACTAGCTAGACTTGACTTATACTTTTATTATAATGGGAATCCGTGTCGTCCTGGAGACCCTCTCTTTTCAGGCCAGATGCAGAAGTAACTTAAAGATGACAGAATTTCGCATCGAGAAAGACAGCATGGGAGAAATTCCCGTACCTGCCGATAAACTTTGGGGAGCGCAGACCCAAAGATCCCTACAATACTTTAGTATCGGTGATAATCTCATGCCCCGGGAGATGATCGCGTCCTATGCCATTCTCAAAAAAGCCTGTGCAATTGTCAATCAGCAAAAAAATCGTCTCAGTCAGGAGAGAAAAAACCTAATCTGTCAAGTCTGCGATGAAATTTTAGCCGGACAACACGCGGATAACTTTCCCCTCTACGTTTGGATGACGGGAAGTGGCACCCAGTTTAACATGAACATCAACGAAGTCATCTCCAATCGTTGCAGTCAACTGACGGGGAATCCTCTGGGTAGCAAAACTCCCGTGGACCCCAACGATCATGTTAATATGTCCCAATCGACTAATGATTCCTTTCCCTCGGCCATGTATATTGCCGTTGCCTTGGCAGTCAAGGAAAAATTAATTCCCAGTCTGCAACTATTACGGAATAGTCTCGATGAAAAGGCGCAATTATGGGCAAATATAGTTAAAATTGGTCGCACTCACCTACAGGATGCCACCCCTTTAACCCTCGGACAAGAATTCTCCGGTTATGTGGGTTTATTGGATGATGGCAGCGATTGGCTAGAAAAATGTCTAGAAAAAGTCTATCGTTTATCCTTGGGAGGAACAGCAGTAGGTACGGGAATTAATGCTCCCCCAGATTTTGATCGAGATGTGGCTGCCGAAATCGCTAATCTGACTAAATTACCCTTTATTACCGCCCCTAATAAGTTTACCGTGCAAGGTTCCCACGATGCTCTAGTTTTCTTGAGCGGGGGATTGAAAACTATCGCTAGTTCCCTGTATAAAATTGCTAATGATATCCGTTTACTTAGCTGTGGTCCCCGTTGTGGATTAGGAGAATTACAGCTGCCGGAAAACGAACCGGGTTCTTCAATTATGCCGGGGAAAGTTAATCCCACCCAATGCGAAGCTTTATCGATGATAGCATTGCAGGTGATGGCTAATGATTTAGCGGTGACGATGGGAGGCGCCGGAGGACATCTGGAAATGAATGTCTATAAACCGCTGTTGATTCATAATCTCATGCAGTCTATCCGTTTGCTCACTGATGGTTGCGGTAATTTCTGTCAGTTTTTGGTTAAGGGGATGACTGCTAATCAAAAACAAATTGAGACTTTTTTAAATCAATCCTTGATGCTGGTGACTGCCTTAAGTCCCGTGATTGGCTACCAAAAGGCTGCCTACGTCGCTCATTATGCCCTAGAAAAGGATTTAACTCTGAAAGTGGCAGCCTTGCAACTGGGATACATCAAGGAAGCGGATTTTGATCGCATTGTTGACCCCGCTAAGATGGTCAATCCCTACGTTGCCGATGGTTAATTCTCTGAGGGGTTGACTGCTGTAAAAATCAGAGGTCGCAGGCAGGCACGGATTCCCATTATATATATAAGTATAAGGCAAGCGGCGGGATTTGTCAAGCCCCGCCGGTGAAAATTTCCGCTAAACTTGGCTAATGATAGCGAAGAAAACAAACAGAAAAACCATAAATGCCCCTGCCATGCGGAAGAAGGATTTAGGAAGATTAATAACTTTCTCCAGTTTCAAGAAACCCACCAGAAAATAAGCGGCGATTGCTAGGAGAATCGGGATAACCACGCGCAAGATTGTGCCAAGTGGACCAGAGAAAAATTCACCGATTTTATAGCGGGGTGTATTTTCTTCCGCATGAGGAGGAATAGTTACACTTGTCCAAGTTTCTCCCCCATCGGTGGAACGAAAAACTGTAGTTTTAGCGCCACCAAAACCGAATAAAGTTTTATCTTGAGCGTAATTAGGAGAAAACTGGACGGAGATACCAGAGGAAGGGATACTATGAATTTTCACTAGGGGTATTTTAGGATCACCAATTGATTTAAAAGTTTCCCCGCCATCGGTAGATTTAAACAAACCATCTCCCTGTAAACTAACTATTACCGTGCGATCATTAGCATAATCAGGAGAGATAGCAATGGTTTCTACTGATGCCTGCGGATTAAACCCTGGTTTCTCTAATTTTGTCCAACTTTTAGCCCCATCTTTGGTGACAAACAAACCAGAAATTGTCCCAGCAAAAATAGTTCCATCACTGGGATAATTGGGAGACATTGCCAACTGCACATTAGAGGTTTTTGATAGGGGGGTTCCTTGGCTGACATTTTTCCAAGTTAGTCCACCATCAACACTTTGATAAATACCCTCTTTTCCCGTGACAAACAAAGTTTTATCCTTAGCAAAATCAGGGGAAGCTACCATGGCAGGGGCATAATTACCAAAAATTCTGCCCACTTCACTGATCTTTTTAACCGTATTTCCTCCATCGGTAGAACGAAATATTCTGCCTTGCTGATTGGTGAGAAAAAGAGTTTTATCCTTGGCAAAATCTGGGGAAGGAACTATCCTCGGACCGCGGACTCCTTCATCGATTTCGATAATTTTCCAGAAATCACCACTGTTATCGGATTTGGCAAATTTATTGCGTAAAAACCCCGCAAAAATAGTTCTATCTTCTCCATAGTTAGGAGAAAAGGCAATGTCAAAGAAACGCCGGGGATCTTGTCCTGATTCTTCGGGATCTTTACCAAGTCGATAAACCTCTAAACCGCGATTAATTGGTGTCCAAGTTTCCCCTTTATCCCGACTGATGAAGATATTGCCTACATAATTAGCAATGACGACAGTGGCATCCTCGGCATATTTAGGAGAAACCGCCATGGCGATAACTGTTCCCCGGGCTAAAGTTTCTATTTCCTGCCATTGTTTGCCGCTATCCGTGGTTTTAAATAAGCCATTAAATCCCCCCAAAAACATCGTATCTTGAACTATTTTTAAATCCATAAAATGGGGAACTTTATAATCATCAGCCTGTTTATCTTTGGTTAAACCCTCGCTCATTTTTGTCCAACTTTTGCCCCCATCTTGCGAAACATACATTCCCTCATACCAAGTGATGGCATAAAGGGTTGAATTTTGGGTATACTGGGGAGAAATAACGATGTCTTCGATGATTTTATCCTTAATTCCTTCGTTAACAGCTTGGAAGCTTTTACCATCATCAACGGTTTTAAAAATACCTGCTTCTTTTGTGCCGACAAAAAAGGTTTTATCCCTGTCTAAATTAGGAGAAAAAGCAATTGTATCCACTGCCCCCACATTAGCAGGTAAGGGGAGATTCTGCCAAGTTTTCCCCCCATCGGAGGAAGTGTATAATTTACCCTGTTCATCCCCGAAAAAAATTCGATCAGGATTGTTGGGAGTAATAGCTAGAGAGGTTATCAGTGCCGTGGTGGGGAAAATATTTGACCAATTTTTACCGCCATCTTCGGTTAAATAAACCCCTTTTTCTAATCCCACTGCCGCTACTATATTGGGATCGGAAGGGGCAATTTCTACGAAGTTAATAAAGTTAGTTTCTAAACCCTGATTAACTTTCTGCCAAGATTCCCCCGCATCTTCACTTTTATAAATACCATCGGATCTTGAAGCTAAATAGAGAATATTTTTATTGAGGGGAGATAGGGATAGGGAACTTAATTCCCCCGTATAATCTAAACCTTGAATTAATCTTGTCCAGTTGCTACCTCCATCCCTAGACTTATAAAAGTTATTTCGCACCAAGATATATACTGTATTATCTGTCTGGAAATCGGGAGAAACTTCCAATTGACTAATTACATCATGGGGACGATGGGCAAAAGCAGCATTACTCCAAAGACAAAAAACTGTAGCGATTATCAATAAAATGAGATTAAACTTGTGGGCGAATCTCAGCAAACTTTGGCGATTAATCATAGTTAAACTGCTAATATCGAGGATAAAAATTGACCTAATCTAGCAAAGGGCGATCAAAATTTGACCGAGGGTTCTGTAAGAGTATAGACGAAAATGGCGATTATAACCATTACTAAAATCAGGCTTATTTGCTATCAGCATAGATTAGAACCAATCTCTACACTTTGATTATTGTAGAGACTCATTGCCTTTTGTAACCCTTGTTTGAGACCAAGTTCGATCGCTTTTCTGGACAAGTCTAACACTTTCAAGATCACTTGGTTTTCTTGGGGGGTGAATCGGCCTAAAACGTGGGAAATTGTCGCTTTTTCGGTTGATTTACCGATTCCTATGCGTAAACGAGCGAAGTTTTCCGTGCCAACGTGGGCAATCATTGATTTAATACCGTTGTGTCCGCCAGCCGATCCCGATAGACGGATTCTCAACCGGCCTAGGGGCAGATCCATATCATCGTAAATGACTAAAATCGACTCTGGAGCTAGTTTATACCAGTCCAGCACCGATCGCACCGATTGCCCGGAGCGATTCATATAGGTTTGGGGTTTCAAGAGACGAATTTTGCCCGGGAGAGGACTGTCACCTTCGGCAATAAAACCTTGAAATCGCTTGTTTTCCTGCCAAGACAGCCCCCAATCCCGTGCTAATGAGTCCACAGCTTCAAAACCGATATTATGACGGGTGCGATCATATTTGGGTTCGGGATTACCCAAACCGATAATTAGCTGAGGAATGATTAAATTAGGGGTTTTATCGGAATTCATAGGGGAAAATCGGGTTTTTAACCATGACCCGACTCTTATTATCCCCGAATTAGCACTCCGAGCGCTGGAACAAAGTTTCTAGATAAACCTTGGCACAGCTATTTGGCTCCTCAAAATTCATCCTTTCGGAGGATTGACAATTAAGTAGAAAAAATGATAAGGCCGCCGTAAACACACCATCTTGATCCCAACCGGGGTGAGTTTCTAGATATTGTTGTAGGGATTGGTGGAGGATTTCGGGGATTTCTGCCAAGATACTGACTGATGTATTCATATCGTTTACCTCTGAATCTGAAGTGGGGAAATCCCTGACTGGTGCAGTGGACAGTAAGGACTATTGTGAGCCAAGTTGGGGGGAGTTGCAATATTACCAGATGTAAAGGAATGCTTTAGAAAAACTTAATATTTACGAGGGAATAAGGGTTAGAGCTAGATTTTATTTACTCAACTTAACAATAACTCAGTATCTATCGATGGGAATTTTGACAATCAAGATTAATTTTTTCTAGAAGCAAGTGCCGATTCTATCGCTGTTGCCTGTGGAAAAGTCTGGGTAAACTGTGGAAAACTTGGGAGTGAGTGGGGAAATACTGGGGAATGTATGGGGGAAAACATTGGGGAAAAATAAGATTTGCAAATTTTAGTCAGCAGTGGTGCTCAAGACTACTTAGGCACTCTTGCCAGAGTACCTTTTCTAGCTGAATGCTGGCTGCTATGCTTTTACCACCAATACTGAACAGGTAGCTTCTGCCACCACGAGACTACTAACAGAATCTTCGATCACCCGTTGAACTCCCGTTAATCCCCGACTGCCGATCACGATCAGATCAGCATGATAGATATTAGCTAAACGAATAATTTCCTCCGCTGGATCACCAAAGATGACCTCGATTTCACTAGGGGCAGCAATCTGGGATTGATAGCAGCGCAATTGATCTTCAATGATCTCACGGGAGGGGTGAGGGCGATCCACTGGCGATTCATCTCCCTCCTTGCCGAGGATATGGGTGAGTATGAGGCAAGAATTTGCCGTTAGAGAAAGGGAATTCAAGGAATCAAGGACTCGATCCGATAATTCCCCACAATCTAAGGCAACAACGATATTTTTAAACATTTTGACTACATCCTGCCGCTAAACAAACTTCCAATTAAGATTCCGGAGCAAAAAATCTTTTATTTTGCCATTATGCCTAGATAGACAATTTTATCGGTTATTGCGCTCGGTTAAGATTTCGTACCCCGTGGCGGTTACTAAGACAGTATGCTCAAACTGAGCGGAGAGAGCATTATCCATCGTCACCACCGTCCAACGATCGCGCAAAGTTCTGGTATGTTTAGATCCTGCGTTGACAATTGGTTCAATTGCCAGAGTCATCCCAGCGCGGAGCTTGACATTGGGTAACTGATTAGTGCGAAAATTAAATACCGAGGGTTCTTCGTGGAGATTTCTGCCGACTCCATGACCGGTAAAATCTTCTACTACTTGGAAACCGTTAGCTTGAACGTGATCTTCGATCGCTGCTGCGATATCGAGTAGATAATTGCCCGCTTTTACCTGATTTATGCCTTTATATAAAGCTTCTTCCGCCACGCGGATTAATTTTTCGGCTTTGGGAGAGACGGAACCGATCGCGATCGTGATACAGGAATCCCCATGATAACCTTGGTAGTAGGCCCCCGTATCTACCTTTAACACAGAACCGGCTTTGAGGCGTTTTTTCGGGCTAGGGATACCGTGAACGACTTCGTTATCGACGGAGGCACAAATCGAGGCAGGAAAGCCATAATAACCTTTAAAACTGGGAGTAGCACCCATTTCGCGAATACGTTTTTCCGCATAGACATCCAGATCCGCCGTCGTCATCCCGGGTTGAGCGATCTCGGCGATTTCCTTAAGGACTGTAGCGGCAATTTTACCCGCTTGTCGCATAATCACGATTTCTGCGGCGGATTTAGTTTCGATTCCCCGGCGGCTTTTCTGTACTCGCGGCGAACCTACTTGCTCTGGGGTTTTAGTTTCGGGAAAAAGCAGCTTGGTTAGGATGTTCATGGAGAGTTGGCTGTCGAGTCTTTACTTAACTTAGCATTTTCCCGGCGATCGATGACTGCTCTGGAGAAATCAAAAATCTTCCCTTAGGTGAGGAGACAGGAGACTCCGAGACAGGAGCAGGGAGCGGGGAGCAGGGAGCGGGGAGCAGGGAGATGAGGATAAAAAAGACAAGAGACAACTATCCTAGCCATAAAACCGAAAATTATCGCAAATTTATCTGAGTTTTAAGATATTTTGAGCCGATAGCACCTCGAGAACTTACTTTTGCAGGAGGTTAAGGAGCATATAGAAAAGCTATAGTAGGGAAAAGGCTATTGTTCCAGCGAGGTGACAATTTATGGCAGTCAAAAAAGAGTTTTCCAGTTTTCAGCAACTGTTGCAAACCACTAATCTCCCCGTGTTAGTGGATTTCTATGCCACTTGGTGCGGTCCTTGTCAAATGATGGCTCCGATTCTAGAACAAACGGGAATGTATTTCAAAAATCGCCTACAAATTGTCAAAATTGATACAGACAAATATCCTAATTTAGCCACTAAGTACGGTATTCAAGCTTTACCGACTTTAGTAGTCTTTAAAAATGGTCAACCGATCGATCGAATCGAGGGAGTGGTGCAGGTTAACCAACTGGTTCAACATTTACAAACTCTGTTGTAAGATAATTTTGAACCAGAACTAGGAGTTAGTGCCATGGCAAAGGCGATTTGGAATGGTGCAGTGGTAGCGGAAAGCGATAACTGCGAAATTGTCGAGGGAAACTACTATTTTCCCCCCGATACCATCAAAGCTGAATATTTTCAACCCAGTAACACCCATACCATTTGCTCTTGGAAGGGAGAGGCTAGTTATTATACTCTCAGGGTAGATGGACAGGACAATAAAGATGCCGCTTGGTATTATCCCGATCCTAAACCAAAAGCCCAAAATATCAAAGGATATATCGCTTTTTGGCGAGGTGTGCAGGTTGAGAAATGATCGCCATCTACCCCGGCAGCTTCGATCCAGTTACACTCGGTCATTTAGATATTATCGAACGCAGTGTGCCACTATTCGAGCGAGTAATCGTGGCAGTTCTTTGCAATCCCCATAAAAACCCCTTATTTACCGTCGAAAAACGCATAGAACAGATCAGTTACTGTACAAAACACCTGAAAAACGTTGAGATAGACAGTTTTTCAGGATTGACGGTTGAATATGCCAGATTGAAAGGCGCTAAGGTGCTGTTGCGGGGGTTGCGGGTCCTCTCAGACTTTGAAAAAGAACTGCAAATGGCCCATACCAATAAAACCCTCTGGGAAGGGATCGAAACGGTTTTTTTAGCCACCACCAAAGAATATAGTTTTTTAAGTAGTAGCGTGGTTAAAGAAATCGCTCAATTCGGTGGCTCCGTCACCCATCTAGTCCCAGAAAACGTTTCTAGAGATATTTACTCATACTACAGTTAACATACTAGAATACAGCAATGAGGACGATCTGAACCTATGGCGCGCCGAGAACCTAATGATCGCAGAAAAGCAGTACCTAACACTTCTAATAGTGGGGTTCCCAGTCCACCCGTCGATTTCGATATCTATCAGGATTTGGCGCGTCTGCAAGAGATGATTTTTGATAGTTTCCATATCCCCCTCACCCGTTGGACAATCATCGATGAGGGACAGATATCCGAACAGATCGATCTCATCTATGAAACCGTGCCACCAGCAGTACAGAAAGCTTTAGCAATTTTGCAGGAAGAACAGGAAATTATCACTAAAGCGGAGGAATACGCTCAACAAGTCCTTCGTTCCGCTCAACAAAGGGCTGCCCAAATTCTCGATGAGTCCGGTATTATTCAACAAGCAGAACGGCAAGCAGCCCAAATTCGTCAACGGGTTCAGCAGGAGTGTGAATCCTTGCAACAACAAACCCTCGATGAAATCGAACAGATGCGTCACAGCACCTTGCAGGAAGTGCAACAGTTACGACAAAAAACCCAAGCTGAATGTCATGAAATTCAAAAAGGTGCTGACGACTATGCCGAAGCGGTTTTAGAACATCTCGATCGAGAATTAGGGGAAATGTTACAAGTTATTCGCAACGGTCGTCAACAGGTAAGATCGAAACCAACATCGTCAAAAAATCTACCCGGAGAACGTCCTTAATCAGTGATCAGTGATCAGTGATCAGTGATCAGTTATCAGATGTAAGTTTTAAGTTAATTAGTTAGTTAGTTATCTTCATCTTTATCCCTGATTACTGTTTACTATTTACCGCTCACTGAAAAGAACCAAACCCCCAATCCCTCACTGATAACTGATAACGGAATTTCATGAATAACCCCTCCTCGAATTCCCATCTATTCGGACGCTTTGTCAGCGGGTTATTCAGCTGGAAAATTTGGTTATTTGTCCAGATATTTCAAGGCAGTAAAAGCTTTTATCGATTCCTGTATCATTATTTATATCGTCGTCCTAAAATCGCTCGCATTCTCGGTAGCGATGTCGTCTATATTCCTGAGAAAAAACTTTATAGCATTCCCCTTGATGTGCTGAAAATGGAGCAGCAAATGGTTAATAGTGATCGCCAGCAGTTGACTTCTATTACTACTTGGAAAGTTAAAACGATTCATCCCACCATCACCGAAACCGAGATACAATTCCACGATATTACCGTCGATTTACAACAGGTACACTTGATTAAATCAGACCTTAATAACTACGATTATACTAATACTCGCCGCTTGGCTCCTCTGGTGAAAACCTTACTTTTTGAAATTAACCCCAAAATTGCCAGTTTAGTAGAAAAGAAAAATCAATTACATAGACTGCGAAATCTGGCCGCATCTTCCGAAATTTTTCATTCACAAACCCCATTATATGATCGAGCAATTAATCAAGTCCAGCTAATTATTGATCAAGCGGAAACTTTGAGACAAGAATGTTTAAAATTTATCCGAGAAACCCTGATCGAACGGGAATTAGTGCAATCCGATATCGATAGCAATCTCGTTGATTTGCCCCTCGATTTTGCCAGTCAATATCAACTAATTCAAGAAAAATATCAACTCTGGAAAGAAGAAGTACAAGCTTATTTTGAATTAAAAGATTCTTCTCTACCTAAAAATTAACTATGACCATCAGTATTCAGTATTCAGGAGTTAGGAGTCAGGAGCCAGTATTCAGGAGTCAGGAGATTATTTTTATTTATTCTCCCTTTTGCATGAGTGCATGAGTGCCTCTCCTGATATGTAGCCTATACTCAACGGATTTAGTATTATGTCTAATTTAACGGCAATTCGTGAACATATTTTTGCTTGGGGAAAACGCACCTATATCATGGGTGTTTTAAACGTTACTCCCGATAGTTTTAGTGATGGGGGAGAATTCGACAATGTTGAAAATGCCCTGCTACAGGCGATGAAAATGATCGAGGCCGGGGCTGATATAATCGATATCGGTGGTCAATCCAGCCGTCCGGGAGCCGAAGAAATTAGCCTAGAATCGGAATTATCGCGAGTTATTCCCGTAATCACCGCTATTCGAC
This sequence comes from Microcystis sp. LE19-195.1E, assembly GCF_027532095.1. Lineage (NCBI taxonomy): Bacteria > Bacillati > Cyanobacteriota > Cyanophyceae > Chroococcales > Microcystaceae > Microcystis > Microcystis sp. LE19-195.1E. The sequence continues at coordinate 1,767 of NZ_JAPZSZ010000037.1, read as the reverse complement.
AACAAAGTTCTATTCCTATCTCTCTCGATACTACCCGGGCGATCGTGGCAGCCCAAGGTATCGCCGCCGGGGCCGATTTGATCAATGATATTTCTGGGGGAACCTTCGATCGCCTATTATTGCCCACGGTGGCTAAATTGGCCGTTCCCATCATCCTCATGCACCTGCGGGGCAATCCGCAAACCATGCAATCTCTAACAAATTATGACGATTTAGTCAAGGAAATTAAAGAATTTTTACAGAATCGCGTTAAGGAAGCTTTACAGTGGGGTATTGCTAGGGAAAATATTATCATCGATCCGGGGATTGGTTTTGCCAAAACTGGGCGACAAAATCTTGAGTTATTGCGGGAATTAGGGCAATTTCGGGATTTAGATTTACCTATTTTAATTGGATTATCGAGAAAACGCTTTATCGGTGAGATTACAGGCAAAGATGACCCAAAAGAACGAGTTTTCGGAACGGCGGCGGCCTGTGCCATAGCGATCGCTAAGGGGGCCGATATCCTGCGCGTCCATGATGTGGCTGCGATCGTAGATGTGAGTAAAGTGGTGGACGCAATCGAGCGAAGTTGAAAATTTTTGCTAGTCTTAGAATCATCCACACTTCGATCGAAATCAGCGATGAATAGCCAACTAACTAGCGATCACTGTATGTTACCCGTGATTCGATCTCCCCGGGATTATCAAGTTTTTCGCATTAGTGCTGGGGATACGAATCGTTTAGCGATCGTCTTCGATTCTACCGTAGCGGGGGATTCCTTGACCGTTTGTGTGGAAATTTTCGATCCCCACGGTCGCACCCCTACCCATCGTCATCATTTTGCCGTAGAAATGTTTTTTATCCTCAAAGGGGAAGGAATGGCTATCTGTGATGGTAAACCGATTCCCCTGGGGCCGGGGGATAGTTTATTAGTCCGTCCCACGGGTATTCACGAGATTAGAAATGTGGGGGACGGAAGACTTTATGCACTATGTTTTATGGTTCCTAATGAGGATTTTTCGGAATTAATTCGCAATGGGATACCAGAGGAGTTAGACGCAGAAGATTTAGAGGTGTTGATGGGAACTATTAAAGGATAATCAAGCAATACCATCCCTTAAATTTTGGGCTTTTTTTCTAGAAAGAGGGCGATAAAAAAGGTAAAGGTTCCTCCCAGAAGTCCGAAGATTAGCCAATTTAATCTTGGATAGCCTTTATTGATAGCGATGACTGTAGCAATGCCACCGATGAGACAATGCCAGAAAAAAAGCAACAAGAATAAATCTAAGCTCAGGGAAATATCACCAATTAGTTTCATATTTTATCAGTAGATCGATAGAGTTAATTGTTTAGATAGCAAATCTCTAGAATTTTACCAATGACCGAATCCCTCACCCGATCTTATGTTTATTAACCTTTATAAGTATTTCTCTTATTTTTTTGTCCAAGGCCATTTTGTTCCCATCTCGGTTAAAGCTGAAAAAACTAGATAGAGAATAAGAAGGGCAACACAAAAGAGAAAAGTCAATAAGTCGTTATTCATCGAGTTATCGCTGATAGGTTAAAGGTCACTGATTCGCTACTATTCATTTTCCCACTACTTAGCAATTGCTGCTTTTCTAGACTGTTTAAACAGGATCGATCATTGTTGCTGTTGTGCCAAATAGTTAAGCACTGTTTCCAGAGTCAAGTCTAAGCGTTCCGAGATTTGTTGCGGGGTTAAACCGAGGTCTTGCAGTAGAGGAATTGTTTTCAATTTTTGCAAGTTTATTCCCTGTTCAATTC
>NZ_JAPZSZ010000258.1:0-12488 GCF_027532095.1 Microcystis sp. LE19-195.1E | reverse complement strand
GATTAGTTAAAATTTCTACTGCCTGTCCTTGACGATAAATTTCCACTTCTCTAGTTTTTCTATTGATTAACCAACCTAAACGAGTCCCATTATCTAAATATTCCTGCATTTTTTTCCTAGCGGTTTCTATGTTGTCACTAGCAGACATTAATTCAATGACAAAATCGGGAGATAGAGGTAAAAATCTTTCCTTTTGTTGTGGGGTTAAAGCTTGCCATTTATCTAAAGGTATCCAAGCAGCATCGGGAGAGCGATCGGCCCCATTAGGTAGTTTAAATCCTCCAGAAGAATCAAAAACTACACCTAATTTATGTAGGTTATTCCATAACCATAATTGGGCAGTGATTCCAGCGTTAGAATTACTGGTTTCTCCTCCAGTCGGTGGCATAATAATTAAATCTCCTTTTGGGTTGCGTTCCAAGCGCAAATCTCGGTTATCCTGACAAAGTTGAAAGAACTGTTCATCGCTGAGTTGAAACGAGTTAAATTTAACTTCTACTGTCATTATTATCCCCAACCTACTCTCGTCTAAAATTCATGGTAACGCGCTAGGGCAAGAGATGTTCTTGGATGAAATTAGTGTAAACATCTCCGGCTAAAAAGGCGGGAGTTTCCAATATTTTACGATGGAAATCAATAGTCGTCGGTACTCCCGTGATCGCACATTCCCGCAGGGCGCGTTTCATGCGTTTAATCGCAGTTTCGCGATTTTCTCCCCAGACAATTAATTTCCCAATTAGGGAATCGTAATAGGGGGGGATTTCGTAATCGGTGTAAACGTGGGAATCCATGCGGACACCAGGACCGCCAGGGGGCAGATAACCGCTAATTTTGCCGGGGTGAGGGCGAAAATTGTGATCGGGATCCTCGGCATTAATGCGACACTCGATCGAATGCCCTCTAAATATCACCTGATCTTGCTTAATTTGCAGTTTTTCGCCCTGTGCCACCAGAATTTGTTCTCGGATCAGGTCTATCCCCGTGATCATCTCCGTGACGGGGTGTTCCACCTGAATACGGGTGTTCATTTCCATGAAGTAAAAATTGCCCTGTTTATCGACTAAAAATTCCACAGTTCCCACCCCGACGTAATTAATCGATTTAGCGGCTTTAACGGCGGCACTACCCATTTTTGAGCGTAAATGGGGGGTTAAGAAGGGGCTGGGTGCCTCTTCTAGCAGTTTTTGGTGTCGTCGCTGAATCGAACAGTCTCTTTCTCCTAAATGGATCACGTTACCGTGACTATCGGCCAAAATCTGAAACTCGATATGTCGGGGACATTCGATAAATTTTTCTAGATATACTCCTGAATTGCCAAAAGCCGCTTCTGCTTCCCCTTGGGCGGCTTTTAACATATTACCTAGTTCATCTGCACTCTTGACAAGACGCATCCCACGCCCTCCACCGCCAGCGGTGGCTTTGATCAGGACAGGATAACCGATGTCATCAGCGATACGTTTTGCTTCCGCTTCTGAGGTAATTAAACCACCACTGCCGGGGATAGTGGGAACTCCCGCTTTTTGCATGGTTTTTTTAGCGGTAGATTTATCCCCCATAGCCAGAATAGCACTGGGAGACGGACCGATAAAAGTTAACTGATGATCGGCACAAATTTCGGCAAAGCGGGCGTTTTCTGCCAAAAAACCGTAACCGGGATGGATAGCCGTGGCGTTGCGTGTTAGGGCAGCCGAGATGATATTAGGGATATTTAGGTAACTTTTGCTACTTGGGGGCGGACCAATACAAACACTCTCATCGGCCAGTTGAACGTGAAGGGCATGGCGATCGATGGTAGAGTGGACGGCAACGGTTCTAATGCCCAATTCTTCGCAACTATGAAGGATTCTTAAGGCGATTTCCCCGCGATTGGCGATTAATATCTTGGCAAACTGCATTGGACGACCACGAGATCAGGCTGGTGTGATAGGCGACTATTTAGTAGAATATCTGGTTTTGTTACCTTGGGGAAATGAGGAAGTGAGGAAGTGAGGAAGTGGGGAAGTGGGGAAGTGGGGTGTGGGGTGTGGGGTGTGGGGAGAATAAATAAAATAATCTCCTATCTCCTGACTCCTGACTCCTATCTCCTGACGGCTAAATTAACCGACTTTGTCTCCCTCCCCGGTCAAGATTGAAAGCGATAAGCTAGAGTGTGAGGAGTGAAAACTTTTTAATCTCGTTTCGCCCCTAGAGGATAATAGCTCGATGTTGCGAATTATCACAGAGCCATGGTCAGCCAGAACGGAACTGAGACGAATTCGGGAACGGTTCGACGATCCGGAAATTCGGGAAAAAGAATCGCTTGTCCGAGAGATTGTCGAGCAGGTGCGACTTTCAGGCGATCGCTCGTTGGTGGATTATACGGAAAAATTCTACCAACAGTCCCTTAATCTACAACAACTAAAGGTGAGTGGCTCGGAACTCGATGCTGCTTATCAACAGGTGTCGCAGGATTTATTAAATGCGATCGCCGTTGCCTGTGAAAAAATGGAGGCTTTTCATCGTCAGCGTCTTCCCAAAGCTTGGGTCCAGTTTCTTGAGGATGGTACGGTTCGGGGGAAACGTTATCAACCGGTTAACAGCGTGGGAATTGTCGTTCCCGATGGGAAACGGGCCTATCTCAGTTTATTGCTCCAACAGGCGATTCCTGCCAAAATAGCGGGGGTTAAACGGATTGTCATGGTATCTCCTGCCGATGAGGATTTACGCATCCATCCGGCGATTTTAGTGGCAGCCCAATCGGTGGGTATTAGTGAGATTTATCGGGTGGCTGGACCACAGGCGATCGCCGCTTTAGCCTACGGCACAAAAACGATCGCTCCCGTGGAGATGATTGCCGGAATAGGTGATTTTTATACTAATTTGGCTAAAAAACTGGTTTCTGACCATGTAAAAATCGATTATCTCTCTATTACTTCTGATTTGGTTATTATTGCCCATAGTCAAGCCAATCCTAGGCAGTTGGCCCTAGATCTATTAGCGCAAGCGGAACAGTATTCCCTGGCGGCAGCGATTTTATTGACGACGGATAAGGCTTTGGCCCTAATAGTACAGGAAGAAGTGCAAAAACAGTTACAGGTACATCCCCAGAGATTGTTAACGGAAAAAGCGATCGCTCATTATGGTTTAATCGTGGTGGTGGAATCATTGGAGAAAGCGATCGAATTATCGAATCTTTTTGCTCCCACCCATTTATCTTTGATGATCGATGAGCCTTGGGAAAAGCTATCTTCTGTGAGACAATCGGGAACTATTCTCCTCGGTTCCACTACTCCAAAAGCGGTGGCTGATTATTTGGGTTGTCCCGTGGGAGTGGAAACTTTTCTCGATTCCGCCACTTTAATCGAATATCCTGCCGATTCTTTCGCCTCCATAGCCCACAATCTGCAAATATTAGCGCAAGCGGAGGGATTTACGACAACGGACGCGGGTATAGAATCCCGAGGTCAGGATAAGACCTAGAGAAACTATCATCTTCTCAAAGCAACTATTGGGTCTAATTTAGCGGCACGATGAGCGGGAACAACACCGAAAATTAGACCGATGGCACTAGAAACTCCTAAAGCGAGAATTATCGCAGGGATTGAGACACTGGTGGTTAAAGCGGCAAAAATTCCCGCTAGATACATTCCTTGAATGCCGACAAAAATCCCGATAATTCCGCCAGTGGTGGCTAAAATCACCGATTCAATGAGAAATTGACCTTTTATATCCCCTTCTTTCGCTCCTAAAGCCTTTCTTAACCCGATTTCTTGGGTTCTTTCCGTGACTGACACGAGCATAATATTCATTACGCCGATTCCCCCGACAAAAAGGGAAATACTGGCGATCGAGGCTAACATTCTAGTTAAACTCTCGTTAGTCTCTTTGGTCATTTCTAGGACTGCGGTTTGGGGGAAAACCTGCACATAATTCTCGTCGCTGACCTGATGACGCATTTGCAGCAGGTTGCTAATCTGAAACTGAGCGGCTTTAATTTGGGCAGAGTTTTTGGCCAAGACAGAAATATGAGTCAGGGGAATGCCATAGATAGCTCTGCGGCCTTGAACCTGATTAGACATGGTAGTTAGGGGAATTAAAGCTCGATCGTCCTGATTAGCCTCAAATAAGGAGCCTTTCGCCTGTAAAACTCCAATGACTTGAAAACTAAGATTGCCGATGCGAAGATTTTCGCCGACGGGATTGCGATTACCAAAGAGATTTTTGGCTAATTCCGATCCCAAGACAATCACCCGATTATCCCGTTTCAGGTCAGATTCCATAATAAATCTACCTTTAGATAGTTGACGGTTACGCACGTTTAGGTACTCGGCTCCCACCCCGATTAGGGGGCTATTACTGGTTCTATTACCGAAGGATAAAATTCTTTTACCGCTCAATTCGGGAGAAATGGCGGCAATGGCGGGAACTTGAGATGCGATCGCTTGAGCATCTTCGTAGGTGAGAGGCCGGGGATTAGGAATTGTCCGCCGGACATTGCGCGAGGAGGTGGAAACAAATAAAACATTCGGTCCGAGAGCTTCAAACTGCTCGAGGGCGACTTTTTGCGCTCCTTCACCCACTCCCACTAGGGCAATGACGGAAGCGTTACCGATAGCAATTCCTAGCATGGTCAGACCACTACGCAGTTTATTGCCCATCAAAGCGGAAAAAGCCATTTTCAGGTTTTCTAGCATTTCCATGGTTAGTTATATTCAGTGGGGAAGTGGGGAAGTGGGGAAGTGGGGAAGTGGGGAAGTGGGGAATTGGGGAGATGGGGAATTGGGGAGATGGGGAAGTGGGGAAGTGGGGAAGTGGGAAGTGGGGAAATTGAACTAAAACCCCAAAACCCCAAAACCCCAACCCTCAACAGCTGACTCCTGACTCCAGGCTCCTGATTAGCGTGCAGAGATTTGGAGCGTTTCCGGTTTGCTTAAATCGCCGGTAATAGTTAAACTGCGCCGATTAGCGTTGAGATGACGGACAATTTTATAGATAGCTTCAACTTGGTCACTAGCGCCGATTTTGGCCGCTAGAGTGGCTAGGTCAAGAGAAGTTCCCGTTTCCCGAACAACTTGCACGATTTTTCTTTGTAAATCCAGAATAGAAGCGGCGGCTTTTTTCCCTGCTTCTACCCCGGGTTGATGGTAGGCGTTAATGTTAACTAAACTAGCATAGAAACTAACGGCCCGTTCGTAGAGGGCGATCAAGGCCCCTACCTGACGGGGAGTGACCTCTGGGATAGTGATAGTGATAGAGTGACGACTATTTTCGTATAAAGCTTGTCGAGTACCTTGCAGTAATCCTGAGAGGAAATCGCCAGCAGTGGAGCCGGTTTCCACTTCTATCGAATCTCCTTGCCGGTCTTTTAACACTTCAATAAAAGTAGCGAAAAAATTGGGAACACCTTCGCGTAATTGTTGGACGTAGGCGTGTTGGTCCGTGGAACCTTTGTTACCATAGACGGCGATCCCTTGGTACACCTTATTACCATCGAGGTCTTTTTCTTTACCGAGGGACTCCATGACCAATTGTTGCAGATAGCGGCTAAAGAGATAGAGACTGTCTTTGTAGGGCAGAATCACCATATCTTTCTCTCCCTTGCCCTTGCCCTCATGATACCAAGCTAGAGCCAGTAGAGCGCTAGGATTTTTTTTCAGGTTATGGACGCGGGTGGCGATGTCCATTTCTTTGGCCCCGGCTAACATTTCATCGATGTCGATACCCTGCAAAGCGGCCGGGAGAAGACCGACGGCGGATAGTTCTGATGTACGACCACCGACCCAATCCTGCATGGGGAAACGAGTTAGCCAATCTTGGGCGTATTTGTCCAGTTGGCTACCCGGCATAGTGACGGCGACCGCGTGTTGCGGAAAGTCTAAATCTTGTTTTTCGTAAGCGTTGCGGACCTCTAACATTCCGTTTCTCGCTTCGGGAGTGCCGCCAGATTTACTGGTGACGATAACGAGGGTGGTAGCTAAGGGTAAATGGGCTAGGGTGCGATCGATGCCTTTAGGGTCGGTATTATCAATAAAAGCAATCTCTAAGGGGGGAAAATCGGGCGCTAGAGCCGAACCGACGAATTGGGGACCCAAAGCAGACCCCCCGATGCCTAAACAGAGAATATGGGTGAATTTTGCCCGATTGGGTGGCTTAATCGCTCCGGAGTGAATTTTCTTGACAAATTCTTTGATCTGTGCTATGGGTTCGGTGATTTCGGCCCGCAATTCCTGGTTAGGAGCGAGTTCAGGAGCGCGCAGCCAGTAGTGGCCGACCATACGCTGTTCGTCGGGATTGGCGATCGCACCCTGTTCTAAAGCTGCCATATCTTGGAAAGCGCGCTCAAATTTTGCTTCTAGACCTTTGAGAAAAGCCTCATCGAAGGGAATCCGACTGACATCGAGATAAAGTTCTAGGTTAGGGTGATAGTATAACCAATCTTGGTAACGTTGCCAGAGTTGCAGATTATCCATAAAAAAAAGCGAAATTTTTGTTTAATTACTCGTTTAGGAGAGATAGCATTCTATCCTCTCCAATCATCATACAGGTAGTTTTAGACTAGAAGTTGACGGTTAAGCATATATTAGGGGTTGGCAAAATGCTAACAGTGACGGAACTATCCCCTAATTGTTCGGTTTGCTGGTGTTGGCTGTTGATTTTTTAACCTTTCCTATGGCTATCTACTCATCCCCTCTCAAAATCGGTAACTTAGAAGTGCATAGCCGGGTCTTGCAATCACCTTTATCCGGTGTCACGGATTTAGTTTTTCGGCGCTTGGTGAGACGCTTTGCTCCTGATTCGATGCTCTATACGGAGATGGTTAATGCGACAGAAATCTCCCAGCTGCAAGAGTTACCGCAATTGATGGTTATCGGGGACAAAGAACAACCAATCAGTATGCAATTATTTGATTGCCGTCCCGATTTTATGGCTGTGGCGGCGGAAAAAGCGGTTAAAGAAGGAGCGATGACCATCGATATTAATATGGGTTGTCCAGTTAATAAAATTACTAAAAAAGGCGGCGGTTCTTCACTTTTACGACAGCCAGAAATTGCCGAGCAAATTGTTAGGGAAGTGGTGAGAGCGGTATCGGTGCCGGTAACGGTGAAAACTCGCTTGGGATGGAACGCTCAGGAGATTAATATTATCGATTTTGCTCGTCGTTTGGAAGATGCGGGAGCGCAAATGTTGACCCTGCACGCACGCACTAGGGAACAGGGTTATCATGGGCCAGCCGATTGGCAATGGATTAAACGGGTGAAGGAGGTTTTATCAATTCCTGTCATTGCTAATGGTGATATTGTTTCTGTGGAAGCGGCGATTAATTGTTTGGAATTTACCCAGGCCGATGGGGTGATGTGTTCGCGGGGAACCCTCGGTTATCCCTATTTGGTGGGGGAAATCGATTATTACCTCAAAACAGGCAAAAAGTTGTCGAAACCCACCTCTATTGACCTGTTAAGCCTAGCTAAAGAGCATTTACAGGGGCTATGGCTATACAAGGGACAACGCGGTATTTGGCAAGCGCGGAAACATCTGGCTTGGTATTGTCAGGATTTTACTGGTGCGGCGGTTTGGCGCGATCGGTTTTCGCGCATCGAATCCCTGGGAGAGGGCTGTGATTTAATTGATAGAGCTATTGCCCAATTAAACCTTGAAAACGAGAATATTTACAGATAACGGTGCTACAAGCTGTAGGTTCTTACGAACCTTTTGCTGGTTCGTCAGCATCATCGACAAGGTACATTTACTACCTAAGCCCGCTCACGGGTTTCAGCTTCATGGCGCAATTTGCTTGCCTGCTCCTGACTATCGATAATATCAGGTCGAGAGCCAATAACCCCAACGCTGAGAAGGTAAAATACCCCCATATTTGTCTACATCCGATCGCACTCCCGTCCGTCGCTGTGCCTAGACGTTTTTAGATTATTATCATTTACTTTAATCAATGAGCATGGTGCGTTCCCCAAAATTGATCGCTGCAGACGTAAGACTTGCATGAGGGAACGCACCCTACCAGATCTGCACTGAGTTCTGTTGTTGCCTTGTTAGGATTAGGAGGATTAGGGTTAGTCTCTAGCCTGACCAAGCGAAAATAGAAATAGTAGGGTGGCCATTGCCCACCTTACCGCTTTTTCGGTCATAATAAATCCGAATTAGGGCGAACTGTAGTAAAATAGTAAACGAACCTCTTAAGCAGGGTTTATAAGGATGTCCAGACGAGACGATCTACATTTATCATTACGTCATACTTTAGAAAAAGAAGGTTGGAAAATCACTGATGATCCTTTAATTATAACCTTAGAAAAAACCTTGCTTAAAGCTGATTTAGGAGCAGAAAAGTTTTTTGCTGCGGAAAAAGAAGATCGTAAAATTGCTGTAGAAATCAAAGACTTTGATACGCCTTCAGTTATCAGTGAATTAGAAAAAACAATAGGACAACTTCAATTATACCAATGGGCTTTAGATTCACAAGAACCTGAAAGAAAACTTTTTTGGGGCATTAGTGAAGCGGTTTATTTAAAACACTTCAAAAAAGCTATTTTCCAACTGGTTATTAAACGTAACAGAATCAATTTAGTTATTTATAATCCTCAAAAGGAGATAATTGTCGAATGGATAACACAGTAAATTATGCCGATATTCTGACTCAAGTTATCAGAAAAGAATCGGCGATGCAACCTCGATTACAAAACCTTAAAATTACCCCAGTTTGTGATCCAGAATCAGGCAACTTTTTAATAATTATGACTGGTTGGGAAAAAGAAGCATGGATTAATACAATTTTATTTCACGCTCGTTTATTGAAAAATAAAATTGTCATTGAAGATGATAATCTTGAAGAAGGATTAACAACCAATTTAATTAAAGCTGGGATTCCCCCAGAAGATATTATTACTGGACTTTCCCTAGAGTAAGGCAGGCATTACCCACCTTAGCGATATCGCACTGAATGTTAGGAAAAATTATCTCAATGCTTCAATTCGATCTAAATAGACATTAACTAATTTATGTTCAATGACCAAAGCTTCAATCTGTGGCCAAATACGAGCTAAAAACTGATGAAATTCGCGTTTTCGTATATTGCCAAAACGGAGATGTACTACTTTGGGTGGGGAAAAATCTAGCATTATTCTATCAGAAAAGTCTGCATCTTTCGTAACAATAACCAGTTTTTTATCCTTTGCATATTGCCAAATTTACGTATCCCTTGGACTTCTACCTAAAACCGAAACATGAATGATCGGTAAAGATGGAGTGAACAGGATTTTAGCTGGTAAATTTTCATCGAAGAAAAAACCATTCATGCAATTTTTCTGACTTCATAGTGATTCGCCATCAATCTTGCTGCAAATTGCATACAGGCATAAATATCTTCTCGATTCAGAGAAGGATATTCTTCAAGGACTTCTTCAATAGAATCCCCTGCTCCCAAAAATTCCATAACTGTTTGCACCGGAATTCGGGTTCCAGCTATAACAGGTCTTCCATTACAAATATCTGGATGAATCTGGATGCGACTTTCCATTAAGGTTTTGTTACCTCTGTTATGAGGGGCTAAAACAAGCTACGTCACTCGTAGTTTTGCAATCACTGGACGATGATCAGATACACCTGAAGGCAGTGTGATGACCTGATCAACCCTGACATTTTGACTGACGAAAATGTGGTCAATGGGAATTTTTAGAGCTTGTTTCCAATGATCGAGATGGGATAGCGATCGCGCTCCGTCAGCGTAAAACCAGGTTGGATTTAGTCCATGCCCTAGATTGACACTGCGTAATCCTGAGTTAATGATAAAGTTGCGAAAATAAATCGACCAGGAGGTGAGGTTAAAGTCACCCATCATCACGGTGGTGATTGACTGCTGTGCTGCATAGGCTGCCAGGGCTACCATCGCCTGGTTACGATTGATAAAGTTAGGTATGGATATAGGGGCAAGGGGATGGGCAACAACAACCCGAATGGGGTGTCCTGTCACATTAACGCTTGCGAATAGGCTATGGTGGCGGGTTCCCAAGTTATCAGTCGTTGCCTCTGTAATGGGATAGCGGCTAAATAAACTCAGTCCGCCTCCCGTTGCGCGGTAATAGTAAGGATAAAGATCCTGCACCTTGTCTAGTAGCTCTGCGGCTTGCTCCTTGAGGGGTTCAACTAACCCGAATATATCTACGGGATTTGCCCGAACCAGGTTAGTCACGGCACTGGTCTCCCATAGTTGGTAGTTGACGTTGTAGGTCATTACAGTCAATGGGAGACCACCAGTTCTAGCATCTCGGAACCTCGGAACATACCAGGTAGCAATTGTGCTGACATAAAACCCCAGCCCTACAGCTAAGGTGATCATCAATTTCCGGCGGGAAGGGCGGAACCTGGGTAAAAACAGAGCCAACAGCAATATCAAAGTCAAGGCCGCAAACCAAAGATAGCCTGCCCCCAAAATCTCAAAGAGCCACAGCTTGTACCATTCTCCAGGGGTGAAGCTGATTAGCAACAGGCTAAGTGCGATCAACCACAGCAAAATACTGGTCAGCATAACATCTATTATTAGACGGATTTATTAGGTGAATCTTTAAGTTCTCCAACCAGTTTATAGGATGTACAAAGAATCGGCAACTCAGATCTTGAGACAAGCCGTGAACCACAACAAGCCAGGCGTTAAGGCGCATAAGTGCCAGTCGGGTGCATACGGTTGTTAGCTGGCTTCCGGTATTGCCAGCCACTGATTGTCTGAGATTTCCAAGGTTTTGAAACAACAGCGAAACGCTTTGCCTATCGGGCTGCAGGCATACACTCCGATTTGGCAATCGTCGGCTATCTTGTGTAAGTGTGTGATCCGCATTTGCAGCCAAGCCTGCCCATCATAAGAATTCTCTAGCAGAAAATCGCTCCCCCGTTTACTGATGCGATACCACATTTCGCGGTATTCTGAAGAAATGTCTTGCGTTGCCCAATCAGAATATCCCAAATTGGTCACCACAGAACCAAGCCGACTAGCTTGTTCGCTTTCATATTCCGTGGAAACTTTTATCCAATTCTGACTGTCAATCCGCACCATTAGGCCACATTGATCATATTTTTCCCGAGGCTGAAATTCTACTTGGGTCATTAGGGAAAAATCCCCAACTTGTCGCATCAATAAGCAATGCCCATCATCTCTTTGAAAACCATAGTGCGTGTTTTGCCAAAAATCAGTTTTTTCATCTGTAGAAATTTCCAAGCCATTACCCAAACGATAATGCGTCGGCTCGTTGAGCCAGTAAAAATCATCTGACAATGCTGGCTGTAAAAAATTTTCACTAAGTCGCATAATATCGCTCCTAATCAGATACATCGTGATATTACGAGGCCAGCTAACCATTGATTATACAGAAACTTTCCGAATAACCAGAGTAAGGATATGGGGAAACTTTCGGCATATCACCCCGTTTTGTGGATTACTGACAATCAGCTGAGATACAAAGAACTTTTCAGCGACCCTATCACTAATTCTTCAATCTGACTGCACTTCGTAACAAAAATTTACAATTATTCGACGGCACTCGCACTCCCGTCCGTCGCTGTGCATAGATGTTTTTAGCTTATTATCATTTGCTTAAATCAATGTTTAAGGAACGCACCCTACCAGATTGGCGTACTGTTACAGAGCATCCAAAACCAAAACTTTTAAATCTGGGACAGCAGCTAAACGGGCATCATTGGTCAAGAAAAACATAGCACCTTCTCCCATAGCAGTGGCAATCTGGATTGCGTCTGGAGTTCGCAAGTTTTGTCTTGCTCTTAACTGGGCGGCAACTTCGGCAATCTCAAGGGAAATAGGTACAGTAATTAAGTTTTCTTGATCAAGAAGAATATCACGATACTGGCAGGCAAGTTCTACATTACCTGAGCGTAATGGATGCACCAAAACTTCCGTCAGCGTCAACGTAGAGGTAACAACTTGAAACTCGCCTCGACTTAGCGCCCCAAAAAAGGCACGCACAAGCCCTAAATATGCCTGATTTTGCTCGATCAGGTAAATGAGTGGTGCGGTATCCAACCCCACAACTTGACCTTGCAGTTGCATCAGCCATTCCATGAGGCACGTTCCTGATTAACGTACTCTTGAGCATCAAGTCCATTCCAGATTTCTTTTCCTAGTCCTTCTAGTTCCATAATGCTATGCTTGGGCTTAACAAGCATAGGGCGACGTACCATTACAGCTAACTCTTTTAACAAGCGAAGTTGCTCGTCTGGGGTGAGATTCTCAACTTGCCGGCGAACATCTTGATAGGTAGTCATGCTCTTTACTCCCTGTTTCTTCCATTAATCATGTCATATTGCCCACAGATCACGGCTCCAAAAAGTAAGGTAGAATGCCTCCATATTTGTCTATCTCAAGGTCGCGAGAGGACTCCCGTTAAACCGCGTAGCGGTTAACGGGAGATGAATCGCCACCAGAATGAAACTAACGCAGTAGCGTTTCCACTTTTGGGGAGTTTTGGTTCTCGACGTATTTTTTTAGTTGTTCG
>NZ_JAPZSZ010000125.1:0-1214 GCF_027532095.1 Microcystis sp. LE19-195.1E | reverse complement strand
AACCGCCGACACCATCGGTCAAAGCATGGGGGCATCGCGGCTGGGGTTGTCTCTTTCATCGCTGCTCTTTCAACGTAAAGTGCTTACTCTTTAACGATTATACTCGATTTGATCTTTATTTGGCGTTTAAGTCCCATTAGGAATGAGGTCAGTGGCAGGAATGGGAGCAGGATCAGGGATAGGAACTGGGTGGGCAAGCGGGTTGGGGGGGCGATTGAGGGCAAAATCGAGAACTGGATCGTTGACTAGATAAGGTCCCCTAGTCTTAGGCGTGTCAGTAGGATTAAAGTCAAAAGGTTCTTTAAATGGAGGATCGAGCGCTGGGAAAGGACTAAACCACGGCGGAGTGTTTTCCTTTTTGAGCGGTTCGTTTTGTTCGTCGGTATTCTTCTTTCCTGGTTTAGGAAACGGATTAAACGATGGAGTAGTACCCGGCGGGCCAAAAGGAACGGGGTTAAAGGGATTGGGATTTTGCGGTCCGGGGCTGGTGAGCGGCGGAGAGTTGGGAGATTCTCGCGTGAGCGCGTAAGGAGGGGTCGGACCCGTTGGCGAAGGTATGGGTTTAACGAGCGTATCGTCGACTACATTTTCAATTTTTGTGATCCTTAAGGAATTTCTTTTGATATTTATGGCACCTACCGGGTTAGTGATCCGCTCTAAAGGAATGTCGGTTCCCCAAAGAACCGAGCGCCCTATCATTATTCCAGACCCCACTAGTTCAAAAATATTTCCCGGCTGTTCTAGCGTAAACCTAACGCCATACGCCCAGACTAATCCTGGAAGTACCGCTTCCTCATAAAAATCTGAAATAGGACCCCGAGTATAAATAAAACTTTCATCCGTGCGTCCACCCCCGTTAAACAGTTCAGCGTCATAAAAAACTCGATAAGCCCCCCTCATTGGAAGATTTTTGTCAAAAACCATCACAGGCGGTTCGCTCGGTGGTGGTGCCGGTTGATACCAAGGCGGCAACGTTCCATCGGAAACCGGTGACGGAAAAACAAGATCAAGAAAAAGCGCGCCAAAAGTCCCTAGCCCCAGCCTTTGAATCAGGGGAAGTTTTGGGGGAGTTCTTAAGCTTTTACGCATTTAAGTTACATTGACAGCATTACCCTTATTTTTAAGTTTTCTACTCCATTTAATAATCAATCCCCCTTCATTTAAAAGCTGATTGACTACTTTTTCCAGTTCTTCTTTATTTTCAAATTCTCGAT
>NZ_JAPZSZ010000218.1:0-1596 GCF_027532095.1 Microcystis sp. LE19-195.1E | reverse complement strand
ACAGGTGCAAGATTTTGAGAGAATCGTGCTTCAAAACCTTGCGTCTTCATCGGCCCGCGTCCTGTAGGGGCGAAGCATTCGGATAAAAAATCTACGGTTTCACCGATAGGTTATTGCCCGAATGCTTCGCCCGTACTTTTTGCCGCAAACCCTAGATAGAGTCCTATAGCAGAGGGCAGCGGGATTTTCGCTGCTTTTGCCCCCTTTTAGAGAGATTCTTCGATCACGGAACCATCTTCTTGCACCCAGGCGAGATTTTTAATCATCCGATCGCGGGCATAGGTACGAATTTGTGCCTCGCTGCGACCCCCTAAATCGATCGCCACTCTCAGATTAGGATCACCGTTGCGAAGGGAGCGAGCTTTACTAAAAGTCGCTATCTGGGCGTTATTACCCAAAGGGATAAGCAACCAGTCGAGGGGGGCAGCTTGAGTGGGTAAAGTCTGCCCCGATAATAAACTTTCGTGCAGTTCTTCGATATTCAGGGAAAAACCGATACCCGGAGCCGATTGGCCCTGGGGATGAAAAACGCCCAATAATTGATCATAGCGTCCGCCCTGGCCTAAAATACTGAGATTTTGCTGGTGATCACTAACCGCCTTAAAAACGATGCCAGTGTAGTAATCAAAGGTTTGAATCAGACTTAAATCGAGAATTAGGGGGAAAGGCCCAGAGCGATCGGCATTAAGCAGCTCTACTAGGGATTTAAGGTTATTAACGGCTTTTTGGGCCGATTCTTCCTGGGCTAATACTGCCACTTGTGCGAGGACATCCTCAGGATTACCGCGCAGGTGAAATAATTTTCGGGCTTGCTGCCGGAGGGTTTCGTTGGGATAGGGAAGATTTTCGAGGCTAACGTAGTCGAGGAGGGCTAAACAGCGTTTCACCTGTTCGCGTAAGGGATCCGGAAAGGGAGAAAGTAGCGAACGAGTCAAACCCGCTTCCCCCAAAATAATCTGCCAGTTAGGGACGGACAAACTATCGAAACAGTCGGCTAGGAGCAGTAAAATCTCGGCATCAGCTAGTAAACCGCCAGAAAAGAGCAGTTCTACCCCCGCTTGATAGAATTCCACTTGACGACCGTGATAACTGGCACTAGGGCGACGAAAAACGTTAGCCCGATAACAAAGACGTTGGGGATAGGACTCCCCACTCATGCGGGTGACGGCACTGCGGGCAATGGAAGCGGTTAATTCGGGGCGTAATCCCGATAGTCCTTGGCTATCCCCGTGGAGTTGGATCACGGTGCTGGGATCGATCGCACCGCCCGCGGTGAGGGTATCGAGCCATTCAATGGTGGAGGTGACAATCCTTTGATAGCCCCAACGCTGAAAGACAGACTGAAGGCGATCGTTAATCCAGCCTTTTTGGGTAACTTCTAGGGGTAATAAATCCCTTGTCCCCGCCGGGGGTTGATGAATCATCGAAAATTTGGGTCTGAAACCCCGTCGTAGAACGACGGCTTTACTGTTAAATATTAGCACATTTACGAAATCTATGCTAAAATGTGAGACATGGAAAAAGCCTATTCGTTTCGATTTTACCCCACACCCGAACAAGAGTCGCTATTGCGGCGCACTTTGGGCTGTGTAAGAT
>NZ_JAPZSZ010000104.1:0-11681 GCF_027532095.1 Microcystis sp. LE19-195.1E | reverse complement strand
GCAAGTTTCTTTGTTCTATGTTAAGATGTTGGTGGCTCATTTTTGGGTCTGATTTGTTTTTGTTAATGATCAGACAGTACCTGATGAGCCTTTCTTTGTCAACTCTTGAGGTTGATGCGTTTCATTTTTGAATTGGCGATTGTTTTGCGCAAACCTGTAAACAGATAGTTAATATTCTGTATACTAACTTGAAAAATTTAATATTTATCTCCTAATTGCTATTCCATGAGGATATCTTGTAGATTTATTGCGCATCTTCAAGAATTGTGTGCGATTGCCTGGGCCACCTAACGAGCATATATAAACGAGCATATATAATAATGAAGAGAATAAAATGCTTGACGAAACTCATTAGATCGGAGAAAGGAGGTCAGTCATGGATCTGGTACAGTTTGTGGTAGTTATCATCGTGGTTGGGGTTCTATTGTGGCTCGTGAACAACTACATTCCGATGGACAGCAAGATCAAGCAAATCCTGAACATTGTGGTTGTCATCGCCCTCGTTTTGTGGATTCTTAAGGTGTTCGGATTGCTGAGTTTTCTCAAGGGAATTCGTATCGGTAGGTGAGTGATGTTCTAGACGGAAGGAAAGGTTGAATCATTATGGATCTGATGTCCATCACACTGGTGGTGCGCTGGCTAATAGGCTGGGGATTGATGTGGCGGTTGCCGCGACTTCCAGACTTTTCAGTCGTCGGTTCGCCTAAAGTCTCGGTCTTGATTCCGGCGAGGAATGAAGAGAGTACCCTCCCTAATTTGCTAACAGCCTTAAAGCAGCAAACATTCAAGCCCTACGAAATCATTGTCATCGATGACCAGTCCGCCGATGCTACCCCACAGATCGCCGAACAGGCTGGGGTGAAAGTAGTGCAGACTAGCCCTTTGCCCACAGGTTGGACAGGGAAAAACTGGGCACTCAAAACCGGATATGCAGCCTCATCTGGCGATATTCTCGTCTTTCTCGATGCCGACACTGAGCCAGGGGAGGAGCTGCTCCGCAGGCTGGTGGCAACTGTTCAACACTTAGGTGGTCTGGTCTCAGTTCAGCCCTATCACCGCACTGAACGCCCCTACGAACTGTTAGCGGTTCTGTTCAATCTCGTCGGCTTGATGGCCGTCAAACTGGGAGCAAGAGGTGGTGTGGCTTTTGGACCAGCTATGGCTACCAGCAAGGATGACTATGAGCGGGTCGGCGGCCACGACGCTGTGGCAGGATATGTTGTAGAAGACTGGTTCATGGCTCATATTTATGAGAGTGCGGGACTGCCAGTGAGTGCATACATTGGTCAAGGCCAACTGGACTATCGGATGTACCCCGGCGGGCTGCGGGACCTGGTTGTTGGTTTCGACAAAAACTTTGCAACGGCAGCAGGGGAAGTCTCTTGGCTGCGGATGCTGGCGGTTGTGTTCTGGCTTTCAGGGTTGTTCTGGGCGGCTTGGTGTCTGCCCGCATCCCTATTCGGCTGGCCGATTGTCGGGAATTCATCCTTACTATATAACGTACTGCTTTATCTTGCCTTCGCCATACAGTTAGCCATAATTGTATGGCCAGTGGGTTCATTCGGAGCAATCGTCTTTTTCTTCCCCATTCCGGTTGCCTTCTTCATTGCAGTGTTCCTGCTGGCAATTCTGAATCTCGAACGTGGTCAAATCGAATGGAAAGGACGAAGGATAAGTACCCGATGGCAAGGTGAATGAATGAGCTCGCCTATGCTACAACTACCGGATGGGGTAATCGTCAGGCTTTGTGTAGTCGGTTGGACAGTCTGGTCGCTTTTGATCGGTTTTGTCGGTCATCGACTTCCCCTGAAATTCCTAGAAACGGACACCTGCCTGACCCGGCCACGACCCTGGGGGGAAGATAGACAATGGTACAATCGGGTACTGCGGATCAAGCGATGGAAGGATCGGTTGCCAGAAGCAGGGGATTTCTTCCCAGGAGGTTTTCGCAAAACATCCGTTGGCGGTGGGGACTGTGCCGTAATGTCCCGTTTTTTGGCTGAAACCCGTCGCGCGGAATACGTTCACATCGCCATCTGGCTGTTTTGGTTAGTGACGATGCTCTGGACTCCTGGCTGGGGTGTGCTGGTAAACCTCGCCGTGGGAACAGCTTTCAACCTGCCTTGTTTGTGGGTGCAGCGTTACAATCGGCTTCGGCTCCAGCATCTGCTCGTATTGAAAGGACAGGGAAAAACTATATGCTAAAGTATGAGCTTGGCTGTGAATTAACCTACAGCATTGAGCAAGCAAGCACTCTAATTCTTAATGTTGCTATTGTCAGCAACAACCATCAGATTATTGTTCAGGAAGACCTCCATTCTAACTCTCAACGGTCGATTGAGGAATACATCACTTCTGTCAGTGGAAACCGATACTTTCGACTCAATGCCCCTCCTGGCAATTTGCAAATTTCCTATCGAGCGACCGTTGGCTTATCTCCTTATTACTCAGACCCCAGTACGGTTTTTGAAGTAAAGCCAGCCGATTTACCCCTCGATATCTTGTACTATCTTTATCCGAGTCGTTACTGTCAGTCAGATCGATTATTGCGCTTTGTCGCGGCTGAATTTGGCAATTTAGTCCCTGGTTATTCGCGGGTGACAGCTATCTGTAACTGGATTTATGACAATGTTTTGTATCTCTCTGGTAGCAGTGATTCTTTAACTTCTGCTTGCGATACAGCGATAGAAAGGGTAGGCGTTTGCCGTGATTTTGCCCATTTAGGTATTGCTTTTTGTCGGGCCTTGAATATTCCAGCACGCTTTGTTTCCGGCTACGCCTATGGTTTAAATCCCCCCGATTTTCATGCCTGGTTTGAGGCTTATCTAGGGGGTCGCTGGTATCTTTTCGATCCTACCCGCCTTGTGCCTCAGAGCGGGCTAATTCGCGTTGGCACAGGACGAGATGCAGCCGATGTTTCTTTTGCCACTATTTTTGGTCCTGTACAAATGAATCAGATGAGGCTTTTTATGGACTACTTACCCGATGCCAAGCCGATTTCCGAGAATATTTTGATACCGACAACAGAGGCGATCGCCATCTCTTGAGCGTACCCCAGTCAGGTATTCTATTATCGAAAATTTGGGTTGAAAACCCCGTCCTTTGAGGACGGCTTTAAGCTACAATGGAAAAAGCGATAACCAAGCTAAAAACTGAACCCTGACCACAGATAGTAGGGGGTTTCGTTCAGAAAAGAAGTCAAATTCGGCCTTGAACGAGTAAAACTTTCTAGGAAATAAGGTTGAACATGAGATTTTTTCGACTTGTTCAAAGTGGCCGTCCGGCATTCGGACACTCAAAACGGACGGGTCGAAAGTGTCAGACTTAAGCAATTAAGCGTTTTTCGCTATCTGCGTCAACCCCATTGACGCGACCATCCTAAAAAAGTGGCGTGGTGAGCATGTCAATAACATTGTCTTTGAAAAACCCATTTTAGGAGTTGCCCATGTCATCCTCATCCCTACCCATTAAACCGGCTGTACTGGTTGTCATCATTGGTGAAACCGTCTTGCAAGACCGCATGATCAAGCTGCTGCAAGAGTTAGGCGTAACTGGCTATACCCTCTCGCAAGCCCAGGGCGCAGGTCGCCACGGCAACCGCCAGGGAGATATGGTCGGTTATAACACCAATATTGAGATCAAAACCGTTGTCTCGCAGGAAGTCTCGGAGGCGATCTTCTCTGGTCTCGTCGAGTATCAAGCTAATCATGCCTTAATCGCTTTCCGACAAAATGTCGAAGCGTTGACTGGGTTTGAGATAATTTGATTCGTCACTAACCCCGCCCTAAAAGGGACGGAGCTTGCCTAGACCAATTTAGGCGACGCAAGTAAAGACTACCGCATCGAGACACAATCTGGCACAGACTTCCGAATGCTTCCCTAGTTCGGATTCTCTCTAAGCTTTATTGGTAAAGCGTTGTTAGACAAGACATCTTGATTGTGTTGCGGTAAGGGACTTTAACTTTACTCTTAAGGATTATCTCCATAGCAAGAGTTCCTGTTATCTCAAAAGACGGAAAGTCGTTAATGCCCACCAAACCCAGTCGGGCCAGACGGTGGATTAAGGAAGGAAAAGCTATCGGTAAATTCAACGACTTAGATAGGGCTGGCTGAATAAATCTAAAAACCTTGTTGGATAAGGCTTTTAGACTTTTTTCCCCTCAAAAAGTGCCTACCATTGGAGTGATCGGGGGTAAAATTCCTGGACTTTTTCCCTGAAAATTAGGTAACTGACTACCTCAAAATCGGTAAAACCCTACACCCCACACCCCACACCCCACACCCTGCCCCCACGAAAAACTTTTTCAGCAGACCCTAGATATTTTTTATGTCCAGCTAACCACCGAACCTTCCGATAACAAAACCCAACCGATTGCCATTGGTATTAACCCGGGTAAATTATTCTCTGGAATTGGCGTTCAATCCTCCCTTTTTACTCTTTGGAAGGCTCACTTAGAACTTCCTTTTAAGCGAGTAAGAGAGTGCCTAGACAATCGCTGCTTAATGCGAAGAGGACGTAGAAAAAGACGGATTAACCGCCAACTTCCCTTTAATCTAAGAGCGCATCGACAAAAACGATTTTCAAATAGAAGACAAGGAAAATTAGCTCCCTCAATCAGAGCTAATCGTCAACGTCGAGCGAAGTCGAGACGTTTCTGAACTAACCAAAATCTATCCAATTACTGACATTTACTTTGAGTATGTCAAAACCGATATTGATCTAACTTCCAGTAGAAAAGGAGCTAAGTCTGGAAAAGGTTTCTCGCCAGTTATGGTCAGACAGAAATGGGCGATTGAGCAACTATCTCAATTGGCAAAAGTCCATACTCGCTTTGGTTGGCAAACCTCTAATCTCAGAAAATATTTGCGACTAGAAAAATCCAAAAATAAAGCAAAACAATCACCAGAAAGTCATGCTAACGATGGCATTGCTAAGAGGGAGGGAGCATCTCACCTTTGTAACCCCTAAATCAGGTTTTATGTCAAGCTATTTTGAAAGCCTTGCTAGAAACCAGTTTTAGGGACAAGTATAATTAGGGCTTGCTGAATAATGGTAAAACCCTTGTTGGTTAAGACTTTTAGAGTTTTTGTAAATCAAAAAGTACCAGATATGGGAGTGATCGGGGGGAAAATTCAGGGACTTTTTCCCTGCCTTCAAAATCGGTAAAACCCTACACCCCACACCCCACACCCCACACCCTGCCCCCAAGAAAAACTTTTTGCCGCAAACCCTAATTACTCACTTGCATAAATGAGATACTCCCAAAGAGGGATATTTATGAAGTGGAATCTGACCTGCGGAATGTTGGATATAATCTAATTATGTACTAAAAACAGGAAATTCATGACAAATATTCACTCGATAATCGGTATATTCCCCTCCAATGAAGAAGCAGACATAGTTGTAAGGTGGTAAACGACGTAAATATGGTGGCTCTACCACAAGACATGGGTTCCGTAAAGGAGATTTAATTTCTTCTCCCAAAGGAATTGGTTATGTTAGTGGAGATACCGAAAAACAGCTATCTGTAAGCGATGCCAATGGTCAACGATTGGGACAGATAACTGTTAGTAAGATTCAGTTAATTCGTCGTTCTAACGGTTTAATTGTTTCTCACTAACTTATATAAAGCCGCCCTCCGCTATCGCTAAAGGGCGGGGTTTCAGACCCATTTTTTCGATGAAAGCCCTGTTACTCTACCCTGAGTTTCCCCAGTCTTTCTGGTCTTACGATCGCTTTATGGAAATCGCGGGACTGAAAGCCACCATTCCACCCCTCGGCATCATTACTGTCGCCGCCCTCCTCCCCCAAAACTGGGAAATTCGATTTTACGATCGCAACGTCAATCCTGAAACAGAAGCCGATTGGCAGTGGTGTGAGTTGGTTATCCTCTCTGCCATGTTGGTCCAGAAGCCAGATTTTCAAGGTCTGATTCAAAAAGCCGTGCAGTTAGGCA
The DNA here is from genome assembly GCF_027532095.1 of Microcystis sp. LE19-195.1E. Classification (NCBI taxonomy): domain Bacteria; kingdom Bacillati; phylum Cyanobacteriota; class Cyanophyceae; order Chroococcales; family Microcystaceae; genus Microcystis; species Microcystis sp. LE19-195.1E. Next base: position 5,724 of record NZ_JAPZSZ010000104.1, on the reverse strand, counting down.
AAAAAGTCGCCGTTGGCGGTCCCTACCCCACCTCTGTCCCCCAGGATGCCCTGGATTCTGGAGCGGACTATCTCATTTTGGATGAGGGAGAGTTAACCGTTCCCCTGTTTTTGGAGGCGATCGCTCAAGGTCAAAGCCAGGGAATTTTCCGCTCTGGGGACAAACCAGACGTGACCCTCAGCCCCATCCCCCGCTTCGACCTGCTTCAGCGAGACGATTACTTAATGATGGCAGTGCAATTCTCTCGCGGCTGTCCTTTTAACTGCGAATTTTGCGACATTATTTCCCTCTACGGGCGCAAATCTCGTACTAAAGAGCCGAGTCAGACTTTAGCCGAGTTGCAGACTCTCTACGACCTAGGCTGGCGCGGTTCGTTGTTCATCGTCGATGACAACTTTATTGGCAATCAGCGCAACGTCAAACGCTTTCTCAGAGACTTGATTCCCTGGATGAAGCAGCACGACTATCCCTTCACCTTTATTACTGAAGCCTCGGTCAATTTGGCAGAGGATGATGAATTGTTAAGCCTGATGGCTGAGGCGGGGTTTTATTCTGTCTTTCTGGGGATTGAAACTCCTGACCAAGATAGTCTGCAAGTGACGCGCAAACTGCAAAATACTCGCAATCCACTGGTGGAAGCCTGTCGCAAGATTAATGCAGCCGGTTTGCTAATCTATGCTGGATTTATCTTGGGGTTTGATGGAGAGCGCTCTGGTGCGGGGGCAAGGATTCAAGCCTTTGTGGAAGAAACCAGTATTCCTCAGCCCATGTTAGGCATCCTCCAGGCTCCGCCCAACACGGCGCTCTGGAATCGTCTCCAGCAAGAACAGCGTTTAGTTGAGGGTGACAGCATCCATCCGACGGGAGATCAGAATAGCTTGATGAATTTTATCCCCACCCGCCCGATTGCCGAAATTGCCAAAGAGTATGTCGAAGGCTTCTGGACGCTGTACGAACCCAGCCACTATCTCCGACGCTGTTTCCAACAATGTCTCGGTCTGGGTTTGCAGTCAAAACACAAGCAAACCATGCAATTTCCCGTGGGTAAGGGGTTACGGCTGATTACCCAGTTAATCTGGCATCAGGGTATCCGCCGAGCGAACATTCGGGGACAGTTTTGGCGGCAATTATGGACGATTTGGCAAAAAAAGCCCCAAGTTCTCAATCTCTATTTAGGTCTGTGCGCGGCGGGAGAACATTTTTGGGAGTACCGGGCCTTAGCCAGAGAACGGATTACTCAACAACTAGGCTACGATCCCTTAGAAGTTTCTGGTCGTCCCAACCAGAACTGATTCTGACTCGATAGGGAGGATTGGATTGTATGGTCAAGAGATCGCTCCAGGCTTCCCCTTCGGGAATTAAACAGGCTAAACGAGCCTTTGATCTCAAGGGGTGGACTCAGGAAAATCTAGCAGGGGAAGTGAACTTAAAGACCCGCCAGCCGATTTGGCGGTTTTTCACAGGGAAACCCGTTGATCGCCAGGTTTTCCTGGAAATTTGTTCGATTCTGGATTTGGATTGGCGGGAGATTGCCCTCGCTCCGCCCGCAGAATTTCCTGAACCAGGAGAACTGGCGAAAACTAATATTGATGCTCTGGTGCAAGAGGTGCGAGCGCAACGCCTGGACACCATCCAAAACCAGTGCGGCATCTTGCAGTTACTAGACATCAGCCATCCAGTCAACATTGATGACATCTATGTAGATGTCAATATTTTGGCGGAAATTGCCAGTCAACAGTGGGTGGAGATTGCCGATTGGCAAAACTTGGGTCCCGCTGAATTCGATCGCGTCGGCTTGGGAGAGGTTGAGCAGAAGCAAATACCCGGAATGCAGGCTGTTGAAACTTACTCAAAGCTTAGAGTTTTGGGCAGGCCGGGGGTTGGCAAAACGACCTTTTTGCAACATCTGGCGATTCAGTGCAACCAAGGCGAGTTTGCGGCGAATCAAGTGCCGATTTTTATCTTATTGAGAGAATTTGCCGAGGAGTCCAGTCCCAGTGGTGAATTTAGCCTGTTCAACTACATCCATCAGGCATTGCTCACCGCTGGAATTTCCAACCCGTCTGTGCTGGAAACCTTACTGCAAGCGGGCAGAGTCCTGCTGTTGCTCGATGGCATGGATGAAGTTCTCAACCAGGACATTACAGCAGTTCTGAGAGAAATTCGCCAATTCTCAGAAAAGTATCATCGCAATCGATTTGTAGTAACCTGTCGCACCGCTGCCCAAAAACTCCAGATTCGAGGTTTCACTGATGTAGAAATTGCCCCCTTTACCCAGGCACAAATCAGCACCTTCGCGCAAAAGTGGTTTGTGGCACTGAGCAAAACGACTGCTCAAGCGGGGCAGGAGCAGTCGGCTCAGTTTATGGAGAAGTTGGACTTGCCGGAAAACTGGCAATTTCGGCAACTGGTGGTGACACCTCTGTTTCTGCATCTCGCCTGCTGGGTGTTTCAGGGTCAAGGGAAATTTCCGAGCAAGCGGGCTGAGTTTTATAAACAAGGGCTGGATTTGCTGCTGGGTAAATGGGATGAAGCTAGAGGAGTCGAACGCGATCAGGTTTACCGGGGGTTTTTATTGCCCCAAAAATTGAGGCTGTTGAGCCAGCTTGCAGCAGTTACTTTTGAACAGGGGCAGTATTTTTTTGAGCAACGCACGATTGAGCAATACATTGGCGACTATTTGCGGAATTTGCCAGGTGCAACCCTGGAAGCAGAGGAACTCCAACTCGAAAGCGAAGCCATGCTGAAAGCGATCGAGGCACAGCATGGAATCCTCACAGAAAGGGCGCGAGGAATTTTTTCATTTTCTTATCTGGCATTTCAAGAATACTTCACGGCTCGAAAAATAGTTGCCAGCCATAATTTGCAGGCATTAGAACAAGCACTGGGAGGGTTGGTGAGTCACATCACCGATTCCCACTGGCGCGAAGTCTTCTTGTTAACGGCTGCCATGTTGCGAAGTGCAGATGCGCTGGTGCAGTTGATGAAGCAACAAATTGATGCCTTAGTCGCGCAAGACTCCTATCTGCAAGAGTTTTTGAGTTGGGCCAGCCAAAAATCCCAGCAGCTCCCAGACGAAACCAAAGTGGCGACCGCACGAGCGTTTTACCTTGCCCTTGCCCAAAGCCCGCATACGGCAGATCGCTTTGCCTTAGCCAGCACGCTCGCTCAGGGGATGTTTTTAGATGCGGCGTTGGAGAACTTGCTGGTAGAGTTTGCCATCGACCACAGTCAGGATTTTGCATACGTCAATGCTTGTAGCGAGGCACTCAACAACATTCTGGTGATGGTTCTGGATGCCGGATTTTATAAGTCTTTGCAACAATTGAGAGACCAACTGCCACCTCCGAGTCAAAACCTGGAACGGCTTCAGCACTGGTGGCAGAAAAACTATTCTGCCTGGGTGGAACAGTTGCGGGTTGCGATCGCCAATTATCGCAATATTCATCATCCCTGGCAGTTTACGACTGAGCAACAGCAGCTGCTCCAACGCTACTATGAGGCCAATCAACTCCTGATCGATTGTTTGAATAGTAACTGCGAAATAACAGCCGCAATCCGGCAAGAAATTGAAGCCACGTTGCTGTTACCTCAAAAGGACTTGGAAGATCGGGAATGGCAAGGAGATTAAATTGATAGACCACTCATTTGGATTTTACGGGTTCGCTTTCTTTGGGATCATCCTGGCGCGATACTTTCTCGTGGCTGGGGGAACCTATTTGTTCTTCTATTCGCCCTTGAGTCAGTCCTTTGTCAATCACAACCTGCGGCATTGGTCTCCCTCTTGGCGATCGATTCAACAAGATATCACGCTCTCGGTTCTTTCGGCGGGGGTGTTTGCGCTGGCGGCGGCTTTCATCATGACAGGATACAGTTGGGGCATTACCCGCTTATACAGCCACCCTCAACAGTATGGGCTGTGTTATTTAGGGGTTAGTTATGGCGCTGTGTTGGTTCTCCAGGATGCCTATTTCTATTTCACCCATCGCTTGTTTCACCACCCGTCACTCTTTCGGTGGTTACACCAGGGGCATCATCGCTCGCGCTATCCTACCCCGTGGACTTCGTTTGCCTTTGACCCACTAGAGGCGATCGTTCAGTCTCTCTTCCTGGTCGGCATTGTCTTTGTCCTTCCCCTGCATTTCATCACGTTAATTGCGGCACTCACCACGATGACGATCTGGGCAGTGTTAAATCATCTTGGGATCGATCGCTTGCCTTCCTCATTTCCCCATCATTGGTTGGGTCGGTGGTTTATTGGTCCTGCCCATCATTCCATTCATCATCGCAAGTACACCGTACATTACGGTCTATATTTCACGTTCTGGGACAAACTCCTCGGAACTCAAGACCCCGATTATGAGCAGAAGTTTGATGAGCGTCTGACGGGTAAAGTCGATGGAGTTTAACTCGTGCATCGCCCGTTACGTTTTGTGTCGTATTCAGGCAATTCATACAGACTCAATCAATTCACACATCAAATCAAACAACCATCTATCAGGGTAATAGCAGAAGCAGAATTGTTGACTCGACTCAGGTAAGCAGTTCTCAAATTCTACAAATTCAATAAGGAGACTTCATGAACTTCAACAAAATTATTTTAGTGACAGGTTTAGCGGTTAGTGGAATTGCTTTAAGTGGTGTTTTTGCTCCAGATCATGCTGCTTTTTTTTAAAATACTTTCGGATTGAGCGACTCTCATTCAACAATTACATTTGGGTCACAGGACTATCCTGACGGCACCACTATCACCAATCAATACCAAAATCAAGGTGTTGTCTTTTCCCCAAATGTGTTTTATTTTTCTAACAATGGTGGTTCTATCGTACCACCCACCCCCCCTGTTTTTGTTGGTGCTGTCGTCACTAACTTTATACCCAATGATGGTACTGTTGCTTCGGTTGTCATATCTTTTACGCAGCCACAAACTGAAGCAGCATTTGCTGTTGGAACACAAAGTGGTACAACAACATATTTTGAAGCTTTTCTAGGCACTAATCTTGTTGATTCATCCGGTGCAACAAATGCCGACTCTTTGCCAAATGACTTCTTCGGATTTAGTGGTATCACATTCGATTCGATAAAAATTTCAGTATCTGTTCGCCTCGTTTTTGCTTTAGATAATATAACTGGACTTCCCCGTTGACAAAAGGCCATAACATCTGCTGTAGGAGGGATTAAGAGAATTTCCAGCACCCCGTTACTGGGTACAAATCAGAGAAACTCCCAATAAATCTAACGCTTTTTGTTGCAGTTGAGTCGGTCGAGTTATCTTAGAAAAACGATAACTTCCCTCCCTAATCGTACATTCCACTGTATTCAAGCAAATCGTCCCCAAGTCTTCCAACAAAGTCCGAAAGCTATGCACAGGAAAGTTCTCTTGATTCCGTTTTTTTCTCTCTTTAGACTGAGCGGATTCACTCCGATTGGCTTTAATCACATTCAGAGAACTATCATCAATTTCTTCATCCTCAAATAACAAAGGAGCCAAGCACTGTTTTAAATGCCATTCCACATAATAAACCAACATACATAAAAAGATCTGAGCTTTGACTCTATCACCCTTATAATGATAGATAGAGTTTGCTGAAAAAGTCGCTCAAAGAATTATGCTATTGAGTGCCAATAATTTGTCGCCCAAGTGATAAGTTTTACTTGAGTAAAATCACTTTTAACATAATTTTTATTAAAGCGTTGCCGACATCTTAGTTCTTTTGTTCGCCC
>NZ_JAPZSZ010000049.1:0-2977 GCF_027532095.1 Microcystis sp. LE19-195.1E | reverse complement strand
TCGTAACTCCATATTACTTACTAAAGGCATGGTTCTTTCCTCCTCAAATTGTTTAATTTTACTTTCTAAACTTGACTGTAATTCAGGGGATAAAGTCATCATATTGTCGATGATTTCAAACAGTTTAATTATCTGTTCTCTCTCGAATTCCTTTTCATATAATCCCCTGATTAACTTCCACTTCCACTGTTCCCGTTGTGGCAGCTTCCCAGTAGTCGCTTTTGTTTTCAGGTGTGCCATGACTATTATAGCAAAGGGATTGCTACTTGTTTCTAGTTCTGACCAGTTTTCCTCATAGTCCAGTAATTTAACCGTTGGGAATTTCAGACTCACTTCACAGCCAGCGATAGTATAATTATAGGAATCTGGTCGCCAATTTACTCGTTCATCTCCTAAAATTGCCAGACTGATAACTGGTTTCTGATACAAATCAAAGGCCCGATAGTTATAAATATACATCCTCTGAGGGAAATTTTCTTCGTATTGACTTTGAATTTCAATATGAATCAAAATCCAGATTTCTTCACCCCTGAGTAACCAGACTTTATAAAGTTTGTCAGCGAAACGTTTTTTTGTCTTAGCTGAAGCGGTAATCCGTTTCAGTTCTTTTTCCAGGGATTCGGGAGTTTTTGTCCAATCAATTAGTTGGTGAACTTCGGGAAAAAAGAAGCATAAAAACGCTTCAAAATACTCGCTTAATGCTTCTTTCCAGGGTTCATCATAATTGGCGGTTGTTGGGTTCATTTGAGTTGTTTGCTTACTCGTAGGCTGTGAAGCGCGATAGCGTAACGCACCGATTTAATAATAGACGTGAATGGTGGCAATCTGGGGATTTTGTGGTAAAAAAGCGGATATTTGTTCGATTCCGTCTTGATTGGGAGTGAGAATAACGGTGGCGACTTCTGGAATTACCCCAGCTTGGAGACTTTGATAATCGGCAACACCAGCATCGAGGAAAACTACGGTAGCGGTTAAACGCTGATTTCTCGCACTATTCACCTGATTAGCTTGACTCAAGCCATCAGATTGAGCAAAATTGAATAAAATATCGTCAATAGCAGGAAGAATCGGCAACAGTGAAGAAGTCATGACACTGACAGCAAAGGTTTATTGCTAACAGTTTTAGCCCAACAATCCCCAATTTTTCAATGGTGCTGTAACAAAAATTAAGATTATACAGAAAACGGGTTTCTCAAAGAAACCCGTTTTCTCTGTTGAGAATGTAGGATAAGGACAAGTCGAGAAGGCAGGCAATCAGCTTCGGGAAAATGTCACAGAAACCGCTTATGTTATTTAGCCATTCTTGGGGTGGTCGGTATGATTATCGGAATGGGTGGCGACCTATTTTTCGATTGTTTTTTTTAATTCTCGTCGCTAACATTCCGCGAGTTATAGCCGAACCTTTAGATAAATATTGCCTCTCACCAGTAGAGCGAAAACCCGAGACGAGATTAACATTATCCCCGAATAAAACAGCACGAGTAACAATCCCAATGCGGGGCCAATCGTTGGAGGTGGTCGTCTCCGGTGTCGATACCCTGCTACTGAAACGGAGCGGCGCTGCAACGCCTCTGGTATCGGTGAGGGCCCCGCAATACGATTACGGCCAGATTGACGCTCTGGTTTCGACACAAGATGGTTGGCTCTGGATCGATGGGGGACAAATCGATTACATGGCCCGGCTCGATCTGAATGCTAACCCCCCTACCCTTGGTACACCGAAGGCACTTCCCGAACTCTACGAGCGACCCTGCTCGTTTTGGCATCGTTTCTGGGGTAATTGTCTCCTCGCTCAGGGAGTTTACAGCCAGGCGTTGGATCGCGTATTGATCACTGGTCATCCCGCTACATTTTGGGGACGATCATCCCTCACCACCTTGGAGATCATTGCTGGAGAAGGGAAAGAGATGGAGTCGATCGCACGGGGTGCTAGTCTTGTTTACCCTGTTTATGATGTCCCGCGATTACGAGGTATTTTGCTCAGAGGCATAAAAGATGAGTTGTTCTTTTACGATGGGATTACTGTCACCACCATACTTTCAGGAGAAAGTGCGCGGAGTCGGAACGGTATAACTGGGTGGTACATCGACAGCACTCACTCTGGGAGAACTTTCGTAACTAACGCTGGTCGTTTCCGCGATCCTTTTCTTAGGGAAATAAAAGCAGGGCCACTGGCGATAGCGATCGCTGTTCCCAAGACACTCGCCGGAAGTTGGTTGAGTTTGTTTCAAAAAGTGGATAAGGAGCCGTTGTGGGGAATTACCCGTCAGTCCCTTTTTGTGGAAATACAAGGCGCTTTCAAACCGGTCGCTACCGTTCGAGAGGGAGCTTTTCTAGAGGGACCGGCCGGTATCGAACAGTCGTCAGATGGCTCGATCACTTTCAGCGTTAAGGACAAAACCACGGGGCGCTCTACCGATTACCGGCTCGCACGCTCCTCCGCGACAGGCCAGTGCGGGATTCGTTTAAAGGCCCGAAGACCGATATCGCTCACCCCGTAGTTTTTCCCGGGGTAGGCATTGCCCACCACCATTAAATAAGGGTTTAAAGGTGAATGGGTGGGCAGTGCAGCACCCTAGAGTAAGATGTTCTTATTGGATTTTTGCCAAAGACTGCTTAAATTCTGCGAGAGAATTAGCGGTAACTGCTGATTTTAGTATCTCTTTTAAGAGAGCAAGGTTAGTGATTTTGTCAATCATCTCTTCAATTTCTGAAGAAATCTGTCCGAACCGCACAGTTAAAACTGTTTTTATGTCATCGCGGCTATTTTCTAACACCCCAATTTCCTTGCCAATCTTCTTACCCTGTTCTATTCCTCGCAATTCCATATTACTGATTAAAGGCATGGTTCTTTCCTCCTCAAATTGTTTGATTTTACTCTCTAAACTTGACTGCAATTCAGGGGATAAAGTCATCATATTGTCGATGATTTCAAACAGTTTAATTATCTGTTCTCTCTCGAACTCCTTTTCATATA